>JALOLM010000297.1 GCA_025455985.1 Candidatus Nanopelagicales bacterium
TGCAACCCTGCTCGTGGTGCACCACACCGTCTCACCGGCGCTGGAGGCGATGCTTGAGGCGGCGTTGTCGGGCACCCGCGCGGAAGGGATCGAAGGCGTCGACGTGATCGTGCGCCCCGCCCTTTCGGCTACTGCGTCTGATGTGCTGGCGGCCGACACGTACCTCCTGGGGACGCCGGCCAACATCGGCTACATGTCGGGGGCGCTGAAGCACTTCTTCGACCAGATCTACTACCCAACCCGCCATGCCACGGCCGGCCGGTCGTTCGGGTTGTACGTGCACGGCAACGAGGGTCTGACAGGCGCGATCGCCTCGGTCGACACCGTCACGCGTGGGCTTGGCTGGCAGCGGGCGCTGGCTCCGGTCGAGGTGCGCGGCGAGCCGGGCAAAGCCGATCTTGCAGCGTGCACGGAGTTGGGTGCGGTCCTGGCAGCGGGTGTGATGGCGTAGGTGCAACAGTGGGCACATGCCCATTCCTCAGGTCGCGCTCAATGACGGCAACACTGTGCCTGCTATCGGTTTCGGGACGTATCCGCTGCGCGGGGACGCGGGGATCGCCGCAGTCAGCGCGGCCTTGGCAGCCGGTTACCGCTTGATCGACACGGCGGTCAACTACGAGAACGAGGCGGACGTCGGGGAGGCGCTGCGGCGTTCTGGCCTGCCGCGCCAGGAGGTCCTGATCACCAGCAAATTGCCGGGCCGCCATCACGGCTACGACGAGGCGATCGCGTCCGTGCACGGGTCGTTGGAGCGACTGGGACTGGAGTACCTCGACCTGCACCTGATCCACTGGCCCAACCCGAGCGTGGACTTGTATGTGCAGGCGTGGCAGGCACTGGTGGATCTGCGCGAGCAGGGCCTTGTGCGCTCGATCGGGGTCTCCAACTTCACCCGAGCGCACTTGGAGCGGATCATCGAGGCCACGGGCGTGACGCCCGCGGTGAACCAGATCGAGCTGCACCCCCGCTTCCCGCAGGAGCGGATGCGTGCCGTGCATGAGCAACTCGGCATCGTGACCGAGGCGTGGAGCCCGATGGGCAAAGCCCGGGCGCCGCTGGCCGAACCGGCGGTCATGGCCCCCGCCCGGCGTCTGGGGGTCACGCCGGGGCAGGTGATCCTGCGCTGGCACATCCAGATCGGCTCTTTGCCGATCCCGAAGTCGGGCACCATCAGTCGGCAACGCGAGAACCTCGACATCTTCGGCTTCGAACTCACCGACGACGAGGTGGCCGCGATTTCGGGGTTGGCGGAACCGGACGGCCGGCTGTTCGGCGGGGATCCCGAGGTACACGAGGAGATGTAGGCGCGGTTCGGGTCTCGCCGGTATCGTCAATGCCACCTGGGCGACGCGTTGGTTGACGTTCGTGAAGTTGGTTGAGGTTCGTCGCGCGACGAGCATCAACCAACTGCACGAGCCCCACCCAACGGCGGCTTTCGGGGCTGGCTGTAGGCCGGAAGACGGCCGCCTCAGGACTTCAGCGTCACCGCGAGGTCGTCGATGGCCGACTCGATCAGGTCCGCGAGTTCTTGCGGGTCCGGGACCAGTTCGGCGTCGGCGAGGATGCCGATGTTGACCTCGCCGTTGTAGCTGAAGATGCAGATGCCAAGGGGCTGATCACCGGAGGTCGGGACCCAGCCCATGATGCCGGTGACGTCCGCCCCGGCCAGACCCATCGGCGCCCGCGGTCCGGGGACGTTCGTGATGATGCCCACCGTCTTGTTGGCCACGAAGTTGGTCAGCCGCACCGAGACCGCCGGCGGTGTCTCCGCCACGACCCGCTGCACGCCGTACAGGATCATCGGCTCGGCGCTGTTCTTGATCCGGTTCATCCGGCTGTGGGTCTCGCGCAGCAGCTGCTTCGGGTCGCGAATACCGATCGGCATCGACAGCATGACCACGGCGAAGTGGTTGCCCAACTCCTCGGGCAGTTCAGCGTCGATCGGTTTCAGCGAGATCGGGATCATCCAGGAGACCTGGTCGATCGACGTCGCGCCCTTGCCGGCCAGATACTCGGTCACGCCCAGTGCCACCGCGCTGAGCATCACGTCGTTGATCGTCACCGTGTTCGCCTTGCCGATGTCGCGGATCCGAGTCAGGGGCACCCCGGAGACCCACGCCGCCTTCTTCGCCACGCCCGGTGTCCCACTCCACACGGTGTCGACTGAGCGCCCCGACAGCGTCAGCCGGCCAACTGAGCGCCAACTGTTGACCAGCATGTTGTCCTCGGAAGCCACGTTCGTCGCGGCGTCCACGATGCGACTGGGCTCGCGCAGATGGATCCATCCCTGCGACAACGAGGGCCGGATGCTGCCCACCCGCGAGATCGCCGAGCCGACGCCTGTGACGAAGTCAGTCGTACCGCTGACGACCATCCGGGCCGCACCCTTGGCCATCCCCGCCGGACCGCTTCCCTTGCCCGAACGACCCACCGTGCTGGGGGCGGCATCCTCGGACAGCGGGTCGAGCAGGCTGAGCAGAAGCTGGACCAAGCGCACGCCGTCGGCGATCCCGTGGTGGAACCGGGCAAGCACCATCGCCTCTCCGGAGGACCCGTCCAGGCCCTCGATCAGGTCCATCTCCCACAGCGGGTGTTGCGCGTCGAATGGTTCGCTGACTCGGCTGCTGATGTACGCCTCGGCCTCATCGCGTGTCCCCGGTTCGGGCAGGGTCACACGCCTGACGTGATTGCTCAGGGCGAAGTCCGGATCGTCCTCCCACACCCAGGTCCCGTCGACCTTCGCAGCCCGCCGGCTGAAGACCGGGAACTTGTCGATCAGCCGGTCTTGCAGCACCTGCTCCACGTCGGCCCAGTCGGGGGTGTGGCCCAGTTGCAGGACCCCGTGGACGTACATCAGGTTGTTGGGCCGGTCCATCAGTAGCCATGTGAGGTCGCCGGATGCAACGGGCACTGTCATGTTGTCTCCTCTGGTCATCTCTGGGCGGTTGTTGTCCGGCTAGCGGCGATGCGGGTCCGGGGCCGGTCAAGCATTGGCGCAGTATGCCTCACGCGAGCGTCGGAACCGGGCCTGAGGACGAAGCGGCGACGGGCTGTGATCGCCAGACTGCGCGCTCAGGCACCTGCGATCGCTCGCATCTGCACCACGTTGATGAGAGTGGACAGTCGACGGTCCAGCGCCTGCGGATCGGCGTCGAGCTGGTATTCCACCGACGCCCCGATGACGCCATCGAGCAGCATCCCCGCGAGGTCGTCGGCGTCGGTCACCGGACCCAGATGCTGGACAAGCGCCTCACGGATCAGTGACTGCGCGTGTTCACGTGCGCGCACCAGTGCCACGCGCGACTCCGGCGACCACATGGACACCCAGACGAAGACCGCGAAGGGCCGTTCGTCCGACGTGATCATGAAACGCCAGGCCTCGACGGTCTGGGACATCGCGACGTCGAGGCTGCCGCTGCGATCGACCAGAGTGTCCAATTGGGCGATCCAGCGATTGACCAGTGAGTCCACCGCCGCTGCGATGACCCCGTCCTTATTGCCGAAGTGGTAATACACGGTCGGCGCCTTCACGCCGGCTCGGCTGCAGATCTGCTGGATCGTCAAGGAGGCCGGGTCCAGTTCGCGCAGTCCGTCGATGACAGCCTGCAGGATCCGGTCGCTGGCCGCCGGTGGGGCTGATGCCTTTTGCACC
>JALOLM010000298.1 GCA_025455985.1 Candidatus Nanopelagicales bacterium
ACCGCTGCGGAGTTGGCGGCAGTTCAGCTTTCGACGGGCGTCGAGGACTGGGGTGCCTCAGGAGCAGTCAGCTGGGCGACGACGGGGGTGCGCCTGCTCAAGTTGCACGGATCAATCGGGTGGACAGCGACCAGCTCAGAACCCCCAAGGGCGCTCCAACTCAACCATGAGCAGTTCGACCCTCGTCCTCCCGACCTGTCGCGGCGTGAGCCCCCTGCAGTGATCTATGGCAAGCGAGGCAAGCTCCGCGGTGACGGCCCCTACCTCGAACTCCGCGCTGCATTCGCACGCGAACTCCGGGAGGTGGACTGCCTTGTCACGATCGGATACTCATTCGCCGACGACCACGTGAATGCCCTGATCAGGCGATGGCTGAACGGTGAAGAATCCCGCTGGATTGTCAGCGTGGACCCCAGCCCTGCGATGCCTCCCTTCGGTTTCGATCCCACCTTCACAGGAGAGCTCGCGAGGCTCATCCCAAGGGCACATGACTTCGCAAGGACCCCTGACAAGCGGCCCCAGTTCTACCGACTCGAGCAGACAGCAGCCGAGGCGATCCCCCGCGTTTGCCTCCCGGCCGAAGACCTGCGGTCCACGTTCGACGAATGGGAGCGGCAGCTTCGGTCGACTTCCTGACGGCCAACTCCGAGGGCGCGGTGGGTACTCGCAAACTCGTCCCGATGGGCCGGCCGCCCCGCCTCAGCCGCCATCCAACCAGCGGACATGCGCAACTGGCCCCGTGCGATGGGCACGGCTTGCTCGACTGTCAGGCGAGCGTCAGCCCGGGGGCCTCTTCGTAGATTCCGTCTCCCGATAGAAGTGGCAGGCCCTTTGCGATCGCACTCGCCGCGACCCAGCGGTCGCCAGTGTGCTTCGGGTCCTGGAGACCGTGTCCGATCTTGCGGCACTCAGCGATGAGGGCAGCATGGGCATCGATGACTTCGTTGTCGGCCCGGATCGTTGGGGTTGAGTCAAGTTGCGCACGGAGGGAAGTCATGCGGCGCTCACCCCAGTTGTTGACCATGGCACCTGCTAGGAGTTCAGCTCGAGTCTGGAATGAGATCAGGACACGTTGGCCAACGAGCAGCTCGCGCCAACTGGACACTCGGACGTCAGTCGCGTTGCCTCGCACAAACACGAAACTGAATACATCGGTGTCGACGACTACAGCGTGCAGATCCCTCACGCACTGGCCGCCTCGAGGAAGGCAGCGAACTCCTCGTCGCTCAAGTCCAGACCAGCGTCGGCGTCGGGACCTGGGGCGGACTCAAGCAGTTCGGCCACCGTGAGAACCTCGTCCTTCTCCAGCCCGCGGGCCGGGTCGGGCAGCATCTCAATGGCTACGTTGACCAGTGCAACGAGGCGCCCAGATGCCAGGACCCCATCGCCTATCGCTGAAACCCATTGACCGACCAGCTTGGCGGCGGCGACGTCGTCCTCGACATGCTTCAAGTCGACCGCCAGGCCCACATCGTCGCGGACGCGGAATTCATGGGAGCGAAGGTCCACCTTCTCTAGGCGTCCTGTGGCCTTCATCTGAGTCTCGGTCTGGACTCGCTTGGACGTCCACGTCTCGACGTGGATACGGCCAGAGTCGATCTCCACCGCGGAATGCGTCGAGTCGCATAGCGTCGCGCGGGGCGCAGTGTCACGCAGGGCGCCTACGAACTTGGCCACGCTCTCGGCGATCAGATCCGTTGCCCAGCCCGGGCGCCGGTCTTCGCGGATTGCCTCGACGATCTCCCAGAAGCGCAGGTCGGCCGCCTGCTGCTCTGGGATGCCGACATCGAGCTTGTCCGTCGGCCCTTTGCTGAACTTCAGCACGGTGCTGCCACCCTCCACCGCACGAAGCCTCAGCTCGGCATATTCCTCCATGTACTGCTTAGTACGCCCTGGGCCAGGTGCTTTGAGCACGTCGCGCCCGATTCTGATTGCCAAGTCCTGCAGAGCGGTGGTCAGCGCGGCAAGATCTCGCACCGCGATTTCCCCGGCGGGCCCGGCACCATCCATCAAGTGAAGTTCAAGGTCCTTCGCCATGGCGCTCACCTCCTGGACGCAGGGGACAAAAGCGCCCCGCGGGATCATTGTGCGGCAAGAGTGGGGCTGACCGCCCGACCACTGTGGCTCATCCGGCTGACAACTCGGTGCTAGAGCGCCGGGAGCTACCCTCGGACGACTCGCACACACCGGCCCTCCTTAAGCAACGAGGGCAATTCTCGGGCGCTCAGACCGTATGAACCGGTCGGCTGCGCGTTCACGCCCGGTGCCAGCGTCACTCGATGGGCGATTGGCGGGTATTGCGGCACCGTTCGGCTGCCAAACCGCCCACCCGACGCTCTTTGCTTCACCGCCCCTCGCACGGAATCGTTGCCTCAGGTTGCGGCTGCTGTGAAGCGGGCACCTGGCTACAGGGCCTGGTTGAGCACGGTGGCGGCTTGGGCGCTGAGGCGGGTGCTGACGTGGGCGTAGACGTCTTCGGTGACGCGGGTGGAGGAGTGCCCGAGCAGGTCGGCGACGACTCGCATGGGCACGCCTTCCTCGAGCAGGATCGTGGCTGCGCAATGGCGCAGGCTGTGCGGGGTGGCTCCCGGGCAGATCGCCGGCAGCCCACGCCGGGGGTGGCCATCGGCGAGTCGGTTGAACCGGGCTCGGGCGTTGTGGACCTCCCAGTGGGTGCCGACGTCGCTGGCCAGGATCCAGTCCTCGTCGGCCCAGCGGGGTGCGGCCAGCTGTTGGGCGGCTTGCGCCCGTCGCCACGTGCGCAGGTGCCGGGCCAGCTTCGCCGGGACCGGGACCGCTCGGGGTCGGCGGGTCTTGGTGGCCCGGATCTGCAACCGTCCCTCCCCGGTCTGCGGCCAGTCCGACCAGCGCAGGGACAGGGCCTCCCCGATCCGCATCCCGGTGTAGGCCAGGATCGCCACCAGCGCTTTCGTGCGCGGGTCCGGGGCGCCGGCCAGCATCGCCCGCACCTGCCCGCGGGTGGGTACCACCTTCGGGGTCAGGACCCGCCGCGGTGCTGGCACCCCCGCGGCCGGGTTGGCCAGCCACGGGTCATCCGCGGCCGCCATCCGGTACACCGCCCGCAGCGCCTGCAACGCGTGGTCCTGCGACGCTGCCCCCAACCCGGCCCGATCCATGATCACGAGGACGTCGACCACCTGACTCGGTCGCACCTCGCGCAATGGCATGTCGCCGATGACGGGCAGGACGTGGCGGTGCAGCACCCCGGCGTAGGCCTTGACCGTGGAAGGGGCCAGCCGCTGGGCCACCCCGGCCCGGGACTCCCAGCGAGCGGCGACCACTCGCAGCGGCGCGGTCGAGTCCGCCCCCACCCGACCCGCTGCCGCCCTCATGGTCGCCCGCCTCAACTCGGTCACCGCCAGGGCCCGTTTCCGGGCGTAAGCCACCCGCCGCACGGCCTCCTGGTCGACCCATTCGGTCCACCGGTACTGGTACAGGTCCCGCCCGGCCACCCGCCGCAGGCTCCCCTCCCCAGTGCTGCGCCGCCCGCCCATCACCAACCTCCTGACCCACAGCGCTCGCGGTGTCCCCTCCACGGTGCCCCCGGCCGGTCGGTCGCGGCCAGCGGAGGGGTCGGCAACCCCCGGTGAGGCGTCCACCGAGGTGGTCGCGTCCCTT
>JALOLM010000299.1 GCA_025455985.1 Candidatus Nanopelagicales bacterium
AGCGGACCTGCGGACCCAGAACGTCCAGGCCGTTGCGCACCGACTCGTCGCGGGAGGCGCCGCCGGCCACCACTTCGGCTGCGTCGCCGACGAGGTCGCGTACCGCCTCGATGTGCCCGGAGGGTGCGACGACGACGGTCTGCTCGATCTGCGGGCAGCGTGCGGATGTCTCCAGACAGTGCTCGATCAGGCTGCGCCCTGCGACCTCGACCAGCGCTTTGGGCACCGAAGCCCCGAGTCGCTGACCACTCCCGCCGGCCACGATCACCAGCGCCCTCATTGGGGCTCCACCCGGGCGAACACCAGTCGTCCGTGGCTCGTGGTCGTCACCGAGGTGATGCTGGCTGAAACGGTCTCGCCAATGAGGTGGTCGGCCCGCTGGACGATCACCATCGTCCCATCGGGGAGGTTGCCGACGGCCTGGCCGGGCTCCTTGCCCGCCCTGGCCAGATGGACCTCCACGACATCGCCACCGGCAACCGGCGGCGCCATGGCTTTGGCCAGTGCATGCAAGTTCAGCACTGCTACCCCGGCCAGACCGGCGGCATCCGCGAGATGCTGGTCCAGGGTCAGCAAGGCCACATTGCGGGCCAGGCAGATCTGCACAAGTTTGGCGTCCACGGCGGCAACGCCGACCGGGTCGTCGGTGATGACCTCGACGGGCATCGCTGACTGCAGTTTGGTCAGCACATCCAGCCCTCTGCGTCCGCGTGACCGGCGGCCCTCCTCAGCGGCGTCGGCAAGGCCCTGCAGTTCGTCGACGACCGCCGCCGGAACCAGCAACGTTCCCGTCAGGAATCCCGCGCGCACGACCTCGAGGATGCGGCCGTCGATGGCGACCGAGGTGTCCAGGACCTTGGGACCCCAGCCCGGCGCGGGTGGAACGGCGAGGCCGGCGCGGGAGGCGAACGAGGCGGGGACGGCTGAACCACGCGTGCGAGCGATCCGGAACCCTGCCAGACCGCCGATGATGACCAAGAATGCGAACAGGGGGGCCATGACTGCGGACGGGCCGATCAGGAACAGTGGCCAGGCAACGAGCGAGACTCCGAGCATGGCCAGCAACGCACCCAGGAACCCGGCGAACACCTGATCGGGGGGCATGGCGCTGAGGCGTCGCTCGCCGGTGGCGATGCTGCTCATGATGCGTCTGCTGACGACACCTCCGAGGGAGTATCCAAGGCCCGCCCCTACGATCACCGACCACGTGGTCACGTCGAACATGCCAAGCACTTGACCCGGGTTATCGGCCTGCAGCCGCGTGCCGATCTGGAAACCGACAGCCGCGCCAATGACGACCAACAGCAGTCGTAGAACTTCTGCCCCTACATCAGGGACACGTGAGAGCCTCGACACACGTCAAGACTAGGACGCGAGCACCTCGTCAAGGATGATCTCGGCTTTGTCCTCGTTCGTCTTCTCGGCAAGGGCGAGTTCACTGACGAGGATCTGTCGGGCACGCGCCAGCATCCTCTTCTCACCCGCCGACAGTCCGCGGTCCTGGTCCCTGCGCCACAGGTCGCGCACGACCTCCGCCACCTTGATCACGTCGCCTGAGGCCAACTTCTCGACATTGGCCTTGTACCGCCGAGACCAGTTGGTCGGCTCCTCGGTGTAGGGCTGCCGCAGAACACTGAAAACCTGTTCCAGGCCTTCAGAATTGACCACATCGCGAACGCCCACAAGATCGACGTTGTCGGACGGGACCCGAACCACGAGGTCGCCCTGATCGATCCGGAGAACCAGATACTCGCGCTCTTCACCCTTGATGACGCGCTGCTCTATCGATTCGATACGAGCTGCGCCATGGTGCGGGTAGACAACGGTGTCGCCGACGGAAAATGCCATGAGTGGTGGTGCCCCTTCCCGTGATCTACATCGTAACACGGCGTATCCGGACCATTAGGAATCTGTAAACGTCGCCGATCACGACACCGTCCCCAGTCGCCTTGGATAGCCCCGGTGCACCCCGATAGAGTGCCCACAGCACCACCGTCGTTCGGAGGAATCTCGTGCCTGAAGTCGCTCGCCGCACTGCTGCCCTTGTCGCTGCAGCCGTCATGGTCCCGTCACTGGCAGGCTGCTGGTCCGGCTTCGGGGCTCAGACCTCCCAGCAGGCCAACCAGGCCGTGGGCAACGGCACCAACCTCAACACCGGCGACATCGAGATCCGCGGCGCTACGTGGGTACGCAACACCGCCAACCCGCTTGAGGCCACACTCGTCGCGACCTTCATCAACGGCAGCGACGTCCCCGACAAACTGGTCAAGGTCGAGATCGAACCGGTCTCGCCGATGGGCATCACGGCAGGCGCCCTCGAGGTGCCTTCAGCCGGCTCTGTGCGTACCGGCTACTGGAGTCCCAACTTCGTCAACGCCTTCCAGGTCCAGGCGTTCCCGTCCACCTTCGTGCCGACGACGTTCACCTTCCAGAACGCCGGCACAGTCACCGGCGACGTGATGACGGTTCCCAACACGGGGCAGTACGCCGGGGTCGTCGTCAGTCTGGCTGAGCAGGCCAAGTTGCAGAAGTTCGTCGACAAGGCCTCCGGCGACACCGAAGAGGACACCCCCGTGGTGGAGAAGGTTGCCAAGGGCAAGAAGAAGAAGGCCCAGGCGCAGGAGCAGGAACAGGGATAGCCTCTCTCGTCCGCGTCTAGTGCCATCGCCCGCCGTTGGGCGACCCAAGGGCTACACGTCAAGCACGCGGCGCAGTCCCTGCCCCACCTCGGCCATCAAGTAGGCGGGGAGTTGCCCAACCATCTCAGCCAAGTCGTCCTCGTCCAGTGTGACCAGACCGGTTACGTTCACGACTGAGTCCCGGGGCAGGCCGCTGACATTGGCGGGAATGAAGACGTTGCCGGGCATCGCGGCAAGGGTGGTGTTGGAGGTGAGCACGGCGACGATCACCGTCGAGAGCCTGCTGGCAGAATACGCGTCAGACTGCACCACCAACACGGGCCGCCGCTTGGCCGGCCGGCTCCCTGTAGCCTCACCGAGATCGGACCAGTAAACACCCCCGCGGAGAATCACCAGCCGTCACCAGTCGACAATCGTCGCCGCCCAGCCGCAACTGCCGCGGAGTCGTCCTCGCTCGCTGCCTGAAGCGCCTGATCGACCTGCTGTGTGATGGATTCGCGTTCGAGTTCATCGAGATACCGGCGGACTGCCACCGAGAAAAACTCCGATCGACTCATGCCAAGTTCCTGCGACGCTTCGTGGCGGCTACGAATGTGTCGTCGGGGACTGAAATTGCCGTCTTCATGACCGCCAGTACAACTAGGTATTACCGCTCGCTGGTGCTGTCCACATGTGCCGTCGCATCGCGCTGGTCTCGCGAGCGGCTGAATGCGCTCAAGGCCATCGATGCCCCACCACGAGGTTGCCCAGCAGCCGGATCCCCCGACGCGGATCAGGCCTCGAGTTTGTACCCGAGCCCGCGAACCGTCACCAGGATCTGCGGCTCCGCCGGATTGATCTCGATCTTGGACCGCAGACGCTTGACGTGGACGTCGAGGGTCTTGGTGTCCCCCACGTAGTCCGAGCCCCACACCCGGTCGATGAGTTGGCCCCGGGTGAGCACCCGGCCGGCGT
The DNA here is from genome assembly GCA_025455985.1 of Candidatus Nanopelagicales bacterium. Lineage (GTDB taxonomy): Bacteria > Actinomycetota > Actinomycetes > S36-B12 > UBA10799 > JADKAV01. Next base: position 3,594 of record JALOLM010000299.1, read on the forward strand.
TGCGCATCAGCAGTTCGAGCAACTCGAACTCCTTCAGGGGCATGACTGCGCGGATTCGGGCGACCAGTTCCCTGGAGGAGAAGGGTTTGGTCACATAGTCGTCCGCACCGATCTCGAGGCCCACCACTTTGTCGATCTCGGAGTCCTTGGCCGTGACCATGATGATCGGGACCTGCGACGTGCTGCGGATGCGTCGGCACACCTCCGTGCCCGAC
>JALOLM010000300.1 GCA_025455985.1 Candidatus Nanopelagicales bacterium
GCGGTCACCATGGCGTCGGTGTCCCGGACCCAAGCAGCCGCGCGACTGCGGTGGTGCGGACCGCCCGCACCACCGCCGCGCACGTCCCCGGTTGTCACAGGACGAACGAGAACGCCTTCTCGATGACCTGCCCGAGCAACTGCTGCACATCAGGGGAGCTGAGCAGCTTCACCAGGATCCCGCCGAAACCGCAGGCAGCGACCGTGCCGACCGCGTACTCGGCGGTGGACATCCCGTCCTCCGACATCAGGCGTGAGACAACAGCCTCCATTAGGTACCTCCTTGATGGGTTGCCGCACCTCGATCGAGGTGGCGTTCTCACACTGGCGAATTGGGGAGCTGAGCCGGAAGCCCCCTACAACGATCTGTGGATGGGCACGACCGGTGTCCACAAGCGCTCAGAACAAGCCGGTCAACAGCGACCCGACGATCGGCACGACCGCCACCACCACGAAGGCGGGCAGGAAACACAACCCCAAAGGCGCTACCGCTTTCACCCCCAGGCTGCGAGCCCGTCGCTCAAGCTCCCCGGTCCGTTCGCGGCGCATCTGGTCGGCGCCGGCCGCCAGCGCCCGGGACACCCCCGCTCCGGACTCGATACTGCGCACAAGGACCCGCGCAATCCCGGATGTGCACGGTTCGGCCAGCATCTCCGCGAACGTCTCCGTGTGCGGCGAGCCGAGCCAATGGCGCGTCACCGCCCGTCGCAACACCCCCGCAGTCGGCTCCCCGAAGGCGTCCGCGACCACCTCCATCGCGGTCCAGAGATCCGCACCAGCCGCCAAGCAGGCAGCCAGGCAGTCCACCGCGTCCGGCGCCTGCCGGGCGAGTTCCTTGGAGCGGCCTCCGTCGCCGGACCCGATGCGACTCAGGGCCCAGCGGGTGGCGAGTCCGGCCGCCACTCCTGACGCGACCCCGACGAGACCTCCTACAACAACGGCGACACCGACGCCGAGCAGCACCGCCGCCTCAACCGCTCGCCCGCGACCGGCGGCCCTTCCCAACCTTGCCGTCAGTCGCGCGCGACTCACGGTGGGGGCCAGCAGGAACAGACCGATCCCAATGAGGATCAGCGCACTCATAGCTGCGTCTCGATGGCCCGAACCATCTGCCGCATCCAGAGCAGTCCCCCGACGTCCAATGTCACCGCGACCGCCAGGCATGCCCAGCCCACGGGTCCACCGAACAGGAAACCGAGCGGATCGGCGCCCATGAGCAATCCCATCCCGAGACCCACGAGCGGCAGCACCGCCAGTACCCGGACGGTGCCCCGTGGTCCTGCGAGTTGGGCTGCGATCTCGTTACGCAGTCGGTCGGCCTGCGCGGTGGCCGCGACCAACCGGTCCAGCGCGGCTGCCATAGCGGCCCCTGATCCCTCGCTGACCTGCCACACAGCGGCCAACGACACCAGCAGCGGATCGATCCGCGCGGCGTCCCGCAGAGCGGCTGGCACATCGCCGCCCAGACGGCAGACCGCGACCGGTTCGCGCAGCGACGCCGGGTTCGAACACCCCTGCACCGCACGTTCGAAGGCCACTCGCAAGGCTCGCCCCGCGGCCAGTTCGTCACGCAGGGCGGCCAGCACCTCCGGCACCGCCGACGGACCGCGCCGACGTCGGCTGATCAACTCAGACCAGTTCGGCAGCGGTCGCGGATGCACACGCTGGCGCGACCCGACCGGTAGCCACAGCACGACTCCGATCGCGATGAGGGCCACGGCAGTCATGCGAACAACGCGTCGCGGGCCAGTCCCGACACGACACGGCCTTCCTCGAACGACACTGCCGGGACACACGAGACCAGCCCGTCGGCACCTCGCACCATCACGCTGATGCCCGCCACGTGGCGACGTTCCCGGCGCACCACATGGATCACCGCGTGCAAGCCAGCACCCAATTGCGCGTGCAGTCCGGTGCGGTTGAGTCCCGCGGGCAGCGCCAACGACTCCAACCTGGCCGGGACGTCTTCGGCGCTGTTCGCGTGGACCGTCCCGCAGCCACCTTCGTGTCCGGTGTTGAGCGCGGCCAGCAGATCGACGACCTCACCGCCGCGCACCTCGCCGACCACCACCCGGTCGGGGCGCATTCGCAGCGCCTGCCGGACCAGGTCGCGCATGGTGATGGACCCCGACCCCTCCGAGTTCGCTGGTCGCGACTCCAGACGGATGACGTGCGGGTGCACGGGTTGCAGTTCGGCGGAATCCTCCACCACCACGATCCGTTCGCGGGGGTCGGCCGACGACAGCAGCGAGTTCAACAGGGTCGTCTTTCCCGAGCCCGTTCCACCAGAGATCAGGAAGGCCACCCGACGTTGGACCACTTCCGCCAGTAGCGGCAGAGCCTGCTCACCAATCATTCCCGTGCCGACCAACTCGTCCATCGTGAATGCGCGGCGCCGGGGAATCCGCAGGGACAGACAGGTGCCTTGCGGACTCAACGGCGGAATGATCGCGTGCAGCCGGATGCCACTGGGTAGGCGGGCGTCGACGAACGGCATGCTGTCATCGAGCCGCCTGCCGGCGTCGGCGGCCAAGCGCTGGGCGAAGCGTCGCACGGCGGCCTCGTCGGTGAAGCGCAAGTCGGTGCGTTCGAGTCCTTGACCGGTGTCGGTCCACACCTGGTCATGGCCGTTCACCAGGACATCGGTGGTGCCGGGATGCCGGACGAGGTTCTCGAGGATGCCCAGGCCGGAGATCTCTGTGCGCAACGACGTCACGACTTCGACGATCGCGGTCTCCGGAAGGATCATCCCCTCTGCACGAAGGGCCTCGGTGACGGACACAGCGGTTGGGCTCCAGCCCTCATTGGCCAACCGTCGGCGCACCCGGTCGACCAGCCCGCTCACTGCAGCACCTCAGCCAGGATCCCGGTGGCCGCCCGCGCCAGCGGGGTGCGGGCCCGCAGGCCGGGTGGCTCCCCCCGTTCGAGGCGGCGGTCGAGTCCCCGGTCCGCGGCTACTGCAGCGAGTACGGGCAGGCCGAGCGCTTGTCCGATGTCCGCGCTGGACAACCCACCCGGGTTGGGCCCGCGGACGACCACCTCACACATCGACAACTCCTGCCGCGCGAGCAACCGCCTCGTGGCATGTACGGCGCGCACGTCGGCGGGGACCACGAGCAGGACGCGATCACACCGCGACAAGGCCTCTCGCTGGAACCCGGTCGTCGCCCGTGCGAGGTCGATCAGGGTGACCGGCCCACACAGTCGCGCCGCATCCACGACCGAACCCGCAACCCCGTCTGGCAGGCGTGGCCCTGCCTGAGCCGACCACCCCAGCAGTCGGATCCCATCCACGACCGCCACCGCGGAATCCAGCCAATGACTCGGGATCCGGCCCTCCCCAGCACGCACCAGATCCCAGGTGAGACCGTCCTCCTGATCGCGGCCGAGGATCACCCTCGCGCCGCATCCCATCGGATCGAGGTCGAGCAGGAAGGGCCGCTGACCCCCCTTGGCCGCGCGCACCGCGAGGGCGGCCGCGAACACCGAGGCACCCGCCCCGCCTCGCCCCCCGACCACTCCGATCACCTTGCCAACGGCTCGCGGCCGATCACCGTGCACCGACTGACCCAGCCGATCGGCCAACCAACCCACCGGTCCCGGGGCGGCTACGACGGCCGTGGCACC
>JALOLM010000301.1 GCA_025455985.1 Candidatus Nanopelagicales bacterium
CTTGCGCGCGAGGTCCAGCGGGGTCTGCTCGGAGTTGTTCGTCAGGAACAGGAACGGGATGCCCGCCTCGCGCATGTGCCCGACGAAGTCCTGGGCGCCTGGGATGAGCTCCTTGCCGCGGTAGATGACGCCGTCCATGTCCGAGATCACGCTGAGCCGGCCCATGTGCGTTCCTTCCGGAGGTGGTGCCCCCCACGCTAGTGCGGCGCGGGCGGGCGGCGCGTGGTGGTGGGAGGGCGGCCCGGCGCCCGCCACGACTTCATCCCAGTCTCGGGCGCCGACAGAGGTTCGATCCAAGTCCCGGGCTTCCTTTCGGTTCGGAACTTGGCGCAAATCGTGATCTTGTGGGTTGGAGGCTGGCGGGTGGCGTGCTTGGGCCAGGAGGCGGCGAAGCTGGTCCCGCAGCCTCAGGCGGCGGGCCCGGGCCACGAACGTGAGCGCCCGCGAGGCTCCGTCTGGCTCGCCACCTGGACCCCTCGTGCCCGGACCGTCACCGTCCGGCGAATCCGCTCGACCACCTCCATCGGCCGCTGCTCGAGGTCGTCCCACGTGAGCCGGATCACGACGTATCCGAGGGCGGCCAGTCGCTGGTCACGAGTCCGATCGGATTGGAACCGGTCCTCGCCATGGAACCGCCGGCCATCCAGCTCGACGATCGTCCCGGTGGCCTCATGCAGGGCGTCCACCCGACCCACGAACCCCTGCTCGTCGTCGATGTCGACGTTGAAGCGCCAGCCGGGGCCGAGGGCGTCGCACAGCTTGTGGAACCGCCACTCGAGCATCGACTGCGGCTCGCGTCGGCAGGTGTCCGCCAGGTGGCGGGCACGTGTGACGCCGTGTCGCCCGTGCGCGTGCCGGACGGCGGCACTGACATGCCCAGCGCCGAAGAGACCTCGTCGGAAGCCCTCGGTGAGCAGCCCGATGCCGGCCTCCTCATCGAGCGTGCACAGCAGGTCGGCGAGCGTCCGGGCCGGTGTGGTGAGGCGCAGCCCTCGGACCTCGGTGATCTCACCGGCACGGAGCGGCAGCCGGTGCGGCACTACGTGCTTCGGGTGTCGCTCGACGTGGCCGATGCCGTGCAGGTCCGCCGGCACCGTGAATTGCCAGAGCCGTCCCGCGGTGCTGTGGCTGACGACCAGCCCGCCGGTCAGGTGCACGGCTCGAGCCGCCTGCCACGGCCCGTCGGGGACCTCGCGGTGGCGCAGTACCGCACCGGCGACGGGGAGCCAGATCCCGCGGGCGATCATCCGCTGCTGGGCTCGGTCGCCCCAGCCGGCGGCCCGCGCCTGCGAGCGGGTGAACACGCCGTCCTGAACCCTGGCCACGTCAGGCACCTCGATCCCATCGGGCACCGCAGCGATGGCGGCCATGGGCAGGGAGCGCATGGGCGCGAGGTTCCCTCACTGGTGGTGATCGGGGAAGGGGTTCGGGGCGGATCTGTGGACGATCCCCCGTGGGGGTGAGCTACCGGGTAGCGCCCGACGGTCCCGCGGGCTGCCCGGGGGCGTGGCTGATCGCGCACGTGGCCCGCGGTCTTCGTCGAGGCTCCCGGCACCTTGATCGCGGCTTGCGTCAAATCCGAGGCCGGTGATCGACCCAGGACTTGGATGAAGTCGCCGAACCCGCGCTCGAACGTGGAGCGAATCGCGATCTTGGGCTGCTGACGGGATGGGCGGCCGACAGCCGCGACGCGCCCTCGCCGCCCCAAACCTCCGGCTGCAGGGTCGCCGGTTGCGTCAAGTCCGAGGCCTCGAACCAGTCGCGAACTTGGATCAAGTCGCTACCGCGCGCTCGAAACTTGGATGAAGTGGCGATCGTCGATTCGAGAAGGGCTGAGAACGCCGATGGCCCACTTCCGCTGAAGGGAGTGGGCCATCGGATTAGCAGTCCGACTGCTCGGGTGGTCACCCGGTCGTGGTGAGCCTCAGGCGATCACGGCGTCGTCGAAGAGCGGCTGCTCGTTGTTGTTCAGCGCATCGAAGATGTCCTCGAGCGCCTCACGCTGCTGGCCATCGATGCGGTCGTAGTTCTCCTGGGTCGCGGTCAGCAGTTCGCCGACAGTCACGAACTCGTCATCGAGGTGCCGAAGGTCCTTGAGCTCGGCGTCCACCTTGGTCGTGCCCGCAAGGTCGATGGCGTGTCACCGAGGTCGCACTCGTAGGAGACGCTCGCGGACTGCCAGCAGCAATGACGCCGTCCTCGGCGATTGGCTCGACGGCGCACTTGACACCCACGATGCCTGGGTTGTCCGTGATCCCGGTCACCGTGATCGGCGCCTTGTTCAGGCGCAGGGAGGCACCAACTCAGGCCCCGGGACCCGCTTGGTCGCCAATTGCGTCAAGTTCGAGGTCGGTGATCGACCCAGAACTTGGATGAAACGGTCCACAGCGCGCTCGAAGTTGGAGCGAATCGCGATCTTGGGCTGGGGCGGGAACCCCCCGGGACGCGGGGCGGGATCGTGGAAAACCGGTCACGAGGGACCTCCGGCCGACGCGCGCCCAGGCCGAAGGGCACCCCCCCTTGACATCAAGTTACCGGCCAGTAGTACGCTGTTGACACTTGCTCAACAAGGCGGATCCCCGATCCCGTGGGCGCATCCGTGGAGCAGGACCACGACAGTTCGAGGAGACGATGCAGGCGTGAGCAACGAGGCGTACATCTTCGACGCGATCCGGACCCCCCGGGGCAAGGGGAAGAACGGGTCGCTGCACTCGGTCAAGCCGGTCACGATGGTGACCGACCTGATCCACGAGGTCATGAACCGGCACGGCCACATGGACCACGCCCTCATCGAGGACATCGTCCTGGGCTGCGTCACCCCGGTCGGCGACCAGGGCGCGAACATCGCGCGCACCGCCGCCATCGCCTCCGGCCTGCCCGACGCGGCCGGCGCCGGCGTCACGGTCAACCGCTTCTGCGCCTCGGCGCTGGAGGCCGTCAACCTCACCGCGGCCAAGGTCCGCTCCGGCTGGGAGTCCCTGGCCATCGCCGGCGGCGTGGAGTGCATGAGCCGGGTGCCGATGGGCTCCGACGGCGGCGCGTGGGCGATGGACCCGGAGACCGCGTACGACACCTACTTCATCCCGCAGGGCGTGAGCGCGGACCTCATCGCCACCATCGAGGGCTTCACCCGCGACGACGTCGACGCCTACGCCGCCCGCTCGCAGGAGCGCGCCGCCAAGGCCTGGAGCAGCGGCTACTTCGCGAAGTCCGTCATCCCGGTCAAGGACCGCAACGGCATCGTCCTGCTCGACCACGACGAGCACATGCGCCCCGGCACCACCGTCGCCGACCTCGCCAAGCTCAAGCCCTCGTTCGCCATGATGGGCGAGATGGGCGGCTTCGACGCCGTGGGCCTGCAGAAGTACCACTGGGTCGAGTCGATCAACCACGTGCACACCGGCGGCAACTCGTCGGGCATCGTCGACGGCGCCGCGCTGGTGCTGATCGGAAACGAGCAGGCGGCCAAGGACGCCGAGCTCACCCCGCGCGCCCGCATCGTGGCCTCCTCGGTGACCGGCTCCGAGCCCACGATCATGCTCACCGGCCCGACGCCGGCCACCGAGAAGGTCCTGAAGACCGCGGGCCTGACCGTCGACGACATCGACGT
>JALOLM010000302.1 GCA_025455985.1 Candidatus Nanopelagicales bacterium
GTCGCGTCGTTCGCCTTCTCCTCGGTCAACACCGTCTCGGTGGGGGCCAGCGGGGCGATCTTCGGCCTGATGGGGGCACTGGTGGTGGCCGGGCGACATCTGCGCGCTGACATCACCCAGGTCCTGGTGTTGATCGGGATCAACGTGGTGATCGGCTTCATCGCCCCGGGGATCGACTGGCGGGCCCACCTCGGCGGGCTGCTGACCGGTGCGGCGGTGGCGTTCGTGATGTCCAAGGCGCCGCGGGGTTCACGGCAGACCCTTGTCCAAGTCGTCGGGTGTGTGGGTATCGTCCTCGTGCTGGCGGGAGTCGCTCTGTGGCGCGCTGAGCAGATCCAGGCGTTGATCCCGATCGGCTGAACGCACGAAAGTGGCACGCATGGGTCCGGAGCGGCCTGTTGTGCCACTTTCGTGCGCACCGCCTGCCTAGTTTGCGCCGGTTTGTCCTATTGCCGGACACCGAAAAGTGGCGTGGCACCCCCTCCCTTGCCACTTTCGAGCGGCGGCAAGTGCCAGCCACCGCGAGCTCGGGTTCAGAACCCGTCTCCAGTGGGCGACTTGACCTGCTGGACAGCCGAAGTTACCCACCAGTAACATAAGCGGCATGACTACTCGTGACGCTGTGATCGTGGCCGCCGTACGCACTCCCGTTGGGGTGGGCAAACCTGAGAAGGGCGCCCTGTCGGGGGTCCACGCCGTGGATCTTTCGGCGCTGGCACTGCAGGGACTCGTCGAGCGTGCTGGCATCGACCCGGCGCTGATCGACGACGTCATCTGGGGCTGCGTGTCCCAGGTGGGCGAGCAGGGGTTCAACATCGGTCGCAACGCCGCGCTGGCCGCCGGGTTCCCGGAGACGGTGCCGGGCACAACGATCGACCGGCAGTGCGGATCCTCCCAGCAGGCGCTGCACTTCGCGGCCGCCAGTGTGATCGCCGGGCATTACGACGTGGTCGTCGCCGGCGGCGTGGAGTCCATGTCGAGGATTCCGATGTTCTCCAACGGCAAGGGCGGGGACGGCCCCTTCGGACCGATGATGATCGACCGCTACGAGGGCAAGCTGGTCAACCAGGGCGTCTCCGCCGAGATGATCGCCGAGAAGTGGGACCTGTCGCGGCAGTACCTCGACGAGATGGCCGTGGAATCCCACGAGCGGGCAGCGCGGGCGACGGCCGATGGGCTGTTCGCCCAGGAGATCGTCGAGGTGCGCGGGGTCACCGCCGATCAGGGGATCCGCCCCGGATCCAGCGTCGAGAAACTCGCGGGACTGCCCACTCCGTTCCTGGAGGGCGGCGTGGTCACCGCCGGCAACGCCTCGCAGATCTCCGATGGCTCGGCCGCGCTGCTGGTCACGACCAGCGAGAAGGCCGCAGAACTCGGCCTGACACCTCTGGTGCGTTTCCACACCGGCGTGATGGCCGGCGTGGATCCGATCATGATGCTCACCGGGCCCATCCCCGCGACCCAGAAGGTGCTGGAGCGCTCCGGGCTGCGTCTCGACGAGATCGGTGCGATTGAGATCAACGAGGCGTTCGCAGCCGTGGTGGGTGCCTGGTTCGCCGAGACCGGCGCGGATCCCAAACTCACCAACCCCAACGGCGGCGCGATTGCGCTGGGCCACCCGCTCGGGGCCTCGGGTGCCCGGCTGATGACGACGCTGATTCACCAGATGCAGCGCAATGGAATCCGGTACGGGTTGCAGACGATGTGTGAGGGCGGCGGCATGGCCAACGCCACAATCGTGGAACTGCTTTAGTTATCCACAGGGTTTTCCCCACCTGGGGAGAACTACAGCGCTGTTATTAGCGCCACTTGGTCGACACGACGAACCCGAGTGCGATAAGGACAAATCCTCCCACCAGGTTCCAGAAGCCCAAGTCGCCCAGCACCGGGGCGTCGGGGGCGATGTACCAGGCACAGATCCACAGCAGACCGATCACGAACAGGGCGATCATCAGCGGAGCCACCCAGGGCGGGCTGCCGATCTTCACCGGCTTGCGCTTGTCGGCCGGCTGCTTGTCCTTGCGGCGGGATCGGGATTCAGGCACGAACGCCACTTTACCTGCACGTACTGTGGAGCAGTGAACGAACGCTGGTGGGGCCTGCTGGCCGCGGCGGTGTTCGGTGTGGCCGGGTTCTTGTTCGCAGCCAGTTCCGAGATCGCGGCCGGTACCGACCTTCGCAGCGACACCGCCGCGCTCAAGGACGTGGTCTCCGAGCGACTGGCGATCGTCGACCAGCGGCAGAACACCCTCACCGAACTGCAGGACCGGGTCAAAGTCCTCACCCGGGAGCAGGAGGGCACCGACGCGGCGAAGGCCCAGGGTGCCATCGACCAGTTGTCAGCGCCGGCGGGACTGCTGCCGTTGACCGGCCCGGCGGTCACGGTGTCCCTGACGGACGCTCCGATTGAGGGTAATGAGGAAGCCAACCCCGATGACCTCGTCGTGCATCAGCAGGACCTGCAGGCGGTGATCAACGCCATGTGGCGCGGCGGGGCTTTGGGGATCCAGGTGATGGACCAGCGGTTGATCAACACCAGCGCCGTGCGGTGCGTCGGCAACACCTTGATCCTGCAGGGTCGGGTCTACTCGCCGCCGTTCGTCGTGACGGGCATCGGGGACCAGGCGGCCATCGAGCGGGAGTTGGAGCGCGACGACTACCTGCGCGGGTACTTGGCGGCCGTGGAGTTCTTCGGGCTCGGCTACGAGCAGGTGCGCGGGGCGGGTGTGACCATCCCCGGGTACGACGGTCCTCTGAACATCGACAGCGCGACACCCATCAAGGAAGGACGCTGATGACGGTCCTGGTGATCGACAACTACGACAGCTTCGTCTACAACCTGGTCCAGTACCTCGGCGAGCTCAAGGTGGAGTGCGACGTTCATCGCAACGACCAGATCGGCCTGGACGACGTCACCGGGTACCAGGGGGTGCTCCTGTCGCCCGGGCCAGGAACGCCGGACCAGGCGGGGATCTGTATGGACCTCATCCGCCGCTACGCCGGCCAGATTCCGATCTTCGGGGTCTGCCTGGGACACCAGGCGATCGCCGAGGTGTACGGGGCGACTGTCAGCCGGGCCCCGGAGTTGCTCCACGGGAAGACCTCGTTGGTCCACCACGACGGACGTGGGGTCTTTGAAGGCCTGCCCGACCCCATGACCGCCACCCGGTACCACTCGCTGGCCGTCGAGCCGGATACGGTCCCGGCGGCGCTGGAGGTCAGCGCCCGCACCGATTCCGGGGTGATCATGGGCCTGCGGCACCGGGAACTGGCCGTCGAAGGGGTGCAGTTCCACCCCGAATCGGTGCTCACCGAGGGTGGGCACCGGATGTTGGCCAACTGGCTGGTCGCGTGCGGTGACGAGGGTGCCGTTGCGCGCAGTGAGGGCTTGTCGCCGGTCGTCGGGTAGGCCTTTCGGTGACCATGTGACCACGCAGTGGTCGGATACTCACCGAAAGGCCGGAACCCCACGGGCTTTGGGTGACCAGGCGACCACTGAGTGGTCGTTCCTTCACCGAAAGGTGCGCTCGCCCCTACTGTGATGCTTCACCCGACGGGGTCGGGGTCTGCGTCGGCGTCGGTGTTTGGGTCGGAGCCGGGCCGCTGGA
>JALOLM010000303.1 GCA_025455985.1 Candidatus Nanopelagicales bacterium
CCGATCGGACTGCTCAAGGAGGTGATGATCTCCTCGCGGATCGCGTCCAGCGGCGGGTTGGTGACCTGCGCGAACAACTGCGAGAAGTAGTCGAACAGCAGCCGCGGCCGGTCGGACAGAACGGCCACAGGGGTATCGGTCCCCATTGAGCCGATGGGCTCGGCGCCTGTCTGTGCCATCGGCGCCAAGAGGATCCGTAACTCCTCTTCGGTGTAGCCGAAGGTCTGCTGGCGACGTGCGATCGACATCGGCGTGTGCACGATGTGCTCGCGCTCGGGCAACTCGTCAAGGTGGACGATTCCCGCGTGGAGCCACTCCTGGTAGGGCTTCTCGGCGGCCAGCTCGGACTTGACCTCGTCGTCCTCGATGATCCGTCCCGCCACAGTGTCGACGAGGAACATCCGGCCCGGCTGCAGTCGGCCCTTGCGCACCACGGTCGCAGGGTCCAGTTCCAGCACGCCGGACTCCGAGGCCAGGACCACCAGGCCGTCGTCGGTGACCCAGAACCGTCCGGGCCGAAGGCCGTTGCGGTCAAGCACCGCGCCGATCAGCCGGCCGTCGGTGAAGGAGACGCTGGCCGGTCCGTCCCACGGCTCGGTCAGTGTCGAGTGGTACTCGTAGAACGCCCGGCGCGCCGGGTCCATGTCGGGGTTGTTCTCCCAAGCCTCCGGGATCATCATGAGGACCGCATGCGGCAGGGGACGCCCGCCCAGGTACAGCAACTCCAAGACCTCGTCAAAGCTCGCCGAGTCGCTGCCGGTGGCAGTGCAGATCGGGAACAGCCGGCTCAGGTCGCCGGGGATCAGCTCGCTACTCAGCAGCGCCTCACGGGCACGCATCCAGTTCCGGTTGCCCTTGACGGTGTTGATCTCACCGTTGTGGGCGATGAGGCGGAAGGGATGGGCCAGCGGCCAGCTCGGGAACGTGTTGGTGGAGAACCGGGAGTGCACCATGCCCAGGGTCGAGGCCGTGCGCGGATCGGAGAGGTCCGGGAAGAACGGTTCGAGCTGCCCGGTGGTGAGCATGCCCTTGTAGACGATCGTGCGGGTGCTAAGACTCGGGAAGTACACCCCGGCTTCGCGTTCGGCACGCTTACGCAGGATGAACGCCAGTCGTTCCAGGTGCAGCTCGTCGTCGCCCGCCGGACCGGTCACGAAGATCTGGGCGAAGGTGGGCATCGCGCTACGGGCCGTCTTGCCGACCATGGAGTCATTCGTCGGCAGCGCCCGCCAACCGAGAACCGTCAGGCCCTCCTCAGCGGCGATCGACTCGATGGCCTTGACTGCCACCTGCGACTCGCCGGACTCCACCGGCAGGAAGGCCGTCCCCACGGCATAACCACCAGCGGCCGGAAGCTGGAAATCCACCACGTCGCGGTAGAGCGCGTCCGGCACCTGAATCAGGATTCCCGCACCGTCGCCGGAGTCCGGCTCACTGCCCGAGGCTCCGCGGTGCTCGAGGTTGCGCAGCGCGGTGAGGGCATGGGCGACGATGTCGTGGGAAGGCTGGCCGGTCATGGTCGCAACGAACGCCACACCACACGCGTCGTGCTCGAAAGCGGGGTCGTACAGGCCATTCGTGAGAGTCACGGACACTCCTGGGTCGTTGGGGATTCACCGATCAGGACGCATACGGGTATGCACCCTGCGGGACGCCGTTGGCCCGAAGTTGCATCGAGCATATCCCATGGCGGTTGGCCGATCACGCCCACTTCGAGGCCACTGGCTTGCAGACTGGACCCGTGAGCCAACTGCAGGTGACCAGCGCCGACGGAACGGTGCTGGCGGTGTGGGGCAACGAGGCCGAAGGGGTACCGCTGCTGATCTGCAACGGCCTGGCCTCAAGCCCCGCGGCATGGCCGTCCCTGCGTGACCCCGATTGCGGGTTCGACGCCCGCACGTGGTTCCACCGCGGGATCGCGCCGTCACAGGCCCCGCGCGGCGGTATCGAGATGTCCGATCACGTCGCCGATGCCTTGGCGGTGGTCGACGATGCCGGATGGGACAGGTATCTGGTGGTGGGCTGGTCGTTGGGCGTCAACATCGCCCTGGAACTGGCCGCTGCCGACGATCGGGTGGCCGGGGTTCTCGCGCTGGCCGGCGTGCCAGGGGGGACCTATGAGGCGATGCTGCCCCTGCCGTCCCTACCCCGCAACGTCGCGACGTCCTTGGTCTCGTTCGGCACTGCTTTACTTCGCAGCTCCGGATCCTGGCTCACCGGTCTGGTGAACCGCATCGGCGAACTGCCGGCCACCGCGGACCTGCTCACCTCGACGGGCGCGATCAACAGCCGGGCCGACATAGCCCACGTGCAGGAGTTGGTGCGCGACTTTCTGGGTATGGACGTCGGCTGGTACGGGCGCTTGGCGCACGCGCTGCAATTGCACGAGCCGATGGAACTTGACCGCGTCACCTGCCCTGTCGTGTACGTCAGCGCCGAGCAGGACTTCGTCACCGATCCGGTGGCCGTGGAGGCCGCCGCCGAGCAGACTCCTTCAGGCAGAGTCGAGCGCTGGGATGCCACCCACTTCCTGGTTCTTGAATACCCCGATCGCGTGCGCGAGGCACTGCTTGAGTTGGCCGCGGAGACGGGTCTGGGGTAGGGCGGTTGGCGGATTCGGTGACGCCTCGACATCAGATCTTCACCGAAACGCCCCCGCTGGCCCAGCAACCCGTGCCCGCCGAACCTTTCGGTGACGACCTGACATCTCACGTGTCACATCCTCACCGAAAGACCGTGCGGCAGCCGCGCGCCCCAACGAACCGTCAGGCAGCAGCCACCGGCTCCGGCTGCTCCCGGTACACCGACGTCTCGCGGCCGGGAACCCGACGCCGCGAGATCACGATGTAGAGCAACGCCCCCACTCCGACGATGACCGAGGTGAACACGTTGATCCGCACCCCGAACACGGTGGTCGCCTCGTCGATGCGCAGCAACTCCCACCACAGCCGACCAGCGCAGTAGAGCGCCACGTAGGTGGCGAAGACACGGCCGTGGCCCATCTTGAACTTGCGGTCCAGCCACCACACGACACCCGCCACACCCAGACACCACAGCGACTCGTACAGGAACGTCGGGTGGAAGGTGGCGTACTGCTCGAAACCGGCCGGACGGTTGGCAACGTCGATCTCCAGGGCCCACGGCACGGTGGTCGGCTCGCCGAAGAGCTCCTGGTTGAACCAGTTCCCCCAGCGACCGATGGCCTGCGCCACGGCCAGCCCGGGAGCCAACGCGTCGCCCAACGGTGGCAGAAGCAGCCCGTACCGTCGGCATGCGTACCAGGCGCCCAAGGCCCCGCCAGCCACCGCGCCCCAGATCCCGAGCCCGCCCTGCCAGATCTTCAGAGCCGCTACGAAACCCAGGCCGCCGTCACCGAAGTACGTCGACCAGTCGGTGGCCACGTGGTACAGCCGGGCGCCGATGATTCCTGCCGGGACAGCCCACAAGGCGACGTCGGCGATCTGTCCGGCCTTGCCGCCTCGGGCCTGCCAACGCCGGTCGGTGATCCACACCGCGACGAAGATGCCGACCAGAATCGCCAGCGCGTAGGCACGAATCGGAATCGGGCCGAGTTCCCACACACCTTGCGACGGCGATGGGATGAA
>JALOLM010000304.1 GCA_025455985.1 Candidatus Nanopelagicales bacterium
GGTGTTTTCGGGCAGTAATCTGGCCCCGATCAGGTCAATTGTGACCAATTTCTCGCCACTTACCCCAAGTTGCTTGCGTCGCGACATCCGTCTATTAGTCTGCCTCTCAGAGCCCGCTCAGAGGGGTCGAGTAAGCCTCAACTAGAGGTTGACGGACCGCCTGAACGGCTACTTCCCCCATCCGGTCTGCGAGGACCGGGACTGCACCAGCACACCGTGATGTCGTGCTGCGCACTGCGCGGCGTCACAGCCCTCTCAGGGTCGACTTGAGCCTGAGAGGGGAGTTCAGTCTTTGACCTTTAGAAAGGATCTCTGGTGGCCGCTCCCCAGAACTACCTGGCAGTTATCAAAGTTGTCGGCATCGGTGGTGGCGGCGTCAACGCCGTGAACCGCATGATCGAGTTCGGGCTCAAGGGTGTGGAGTTCATCGCCGTGAACACCGACGCCCAAGCCCTGCTGATGTCCGACGCCGACGTCAAGCTCGACATTGGTCGCGAGCTCACCCGGGGCCTCGGCGCCGGAGCCGACCCCGAGGTTGGCCGTCGCGCCGCGGAGGACCACGCGGAGGAGATCGCCGAGGTGCTTCGCGGCGCGGACATGGTGTTCGTCACCGCTGGTGAAGGTGGCGGCACGGGCACCGGTGGCGCCCCGGTCGTCGCCCGCATCGCTCGGGAACTCGGCGCCCTGACCATCGGTGTGGTCACCCGCCCGTTCATGTTCGAAGGCCGGCGGCGTGCCACCCAGGCTGAGAGCGGGATCGACTCCCTGCGCGAGGAGGTCGACACCCTGATCGTCATCCCGAACGACCGGCTGCTGGCTCTGGCCGACCGGACGATCTCGATGATTGACGCCTTCAAGCAGGCCGACCAGGTTCTTCTGCAGGGTGTCTCCGGCATCACCGACCTGATCACCACCCCCGGCCTGATCAACCTCGACTTCGCCGATGTGAAGTCCGTGATGGCAGGGGCTGGTTCGGCACTCATGGGCATCGGTTCGGCGCGCGGCGACGAGCGCGCGCAGGTGGCCGCCGAGATGGCGATCTCCTCGCCGCTGCTCGAGGCCAGCATCGAAGGTGCGCACGGCGTTCTGCTCAGCGTCGCCGGTGGCGCCGACCTCGGCCTGCACGAGATCACCGAGGCGGCTCGTCTGGTGTCGGATGCTGCCCACCCAGAGGCCAACATCATCTTCGGCACGGTCATCGACGACACCCTCGGCGACGAGGTGCGGGTCACGGTCATCGCAGCCGGGTTCGACGGTGGCGCGCCGCTGCCGCGCCTGACGACTGGCAACCGCGCCGGGGTGACCGAGGGATTCGTGTCCAGCGCCACACAGCCGAGCGCACGGGAGTCGATCGACCTGTCGGCCCGTGACGAGGAGGTCGGGCGTCCGCTGGCGCCGGCCACCCGCGCTGTGTCCTTCGAGGACAGCCCGTCCAGGGACGCCGACGACCTGGACGTCCCCGACTTCCTGAAGTGACCTCAGGAACCCTTCACGACGCCTCCTGGCTCGTCTCCGACCGAACGGCCGGGGCGAGCCAGGGGGCGTTCGCGTTCAACAACATCGCGGTCCACGTCGGCGACGACCTCGATGCTGTGAGCACCAATCGGCAGGCACTTGCGCGCCGTTTGGACGTCGATGCCGTCGTCTTCGCGGCTGCCGCCCACGGCGCGCGGGTCGCTCTGGTCGAATCCGCGGGTCCCGATGTGCAAGGCGTCGACGCCCTGATCACGCGCACGCCCGGGGTGGGGATCGCCGCGCAGGGGGCCGACTGCGTGATGGTGGGGATAGCGACGCGTGACGGCTGGGTTGCCGCCGTCCACTGCGGCTGGAAAGGCCTGGTTGCCGGTGTCGTGAGGGCCGCGGTCGAGGCGATGGCTGCCGCAGGCGCCGACCTCGACGGGGCACGCGCTCACCTGGGTCCGAGCATCTGTCCTTCTTGTTACCGGGTGGATGCTGACCGGGCCGCCGATGTGTCGCGCGCGGCGCCGACCGCTGTGCTCTGGGACGTTGAGAGCGCGATGGTGGACCTGCGAACCGGTGTCATCGCGCAATTGCGGGCCGTCGGCGTCGAGCCCACCTGGGATCCACGGTGCACCGCTGAGGATCCCGACCTCTATTCATTCCGGCGCGACGGCCTCACCGGCCGTCAGGCGCTGGTCATCGCCAGGAGGCAACCATGACTGACCCACGCACCTTGGAACTGGCCGCGAATCTCGAGGCGGTCCGTGCCCGGGTCGAGGCGGCGAGTGCGGCCGTCGGGCGACCGCCAGCGACGGTGATCGTGGTCACGAAGTTCTTCGGCGCCGACGACGTGCGCCGACTGGCCGGCCTGGGTGTGACCGATGTGGGGGAGAACCGCGATCAGGAGGCTGCTGCCAAGCACGAGCAGTGTTCGGACTTGGACCTCACGTGGCACTTCATCGGCCAACTGCAGACCAACAAGGCCAAGTCCGTCGTGCGCTACGCGGACCTCGTGCACACCGTCGATCGGGCCGGCTTGGTCGCGGCTCTGGACCGGGCCTGCGCGGCCATCGGCAAGGTCCAGGACGTCCTTGTCCAGGTCAACCTCGACCCGGTCCAGCGTCGTGAGCGGGGAGGGGTGGCCACGGCTGATTTCGATGCTTTGGTCGACACCGTGAATCACGCTGCATGCCTACGCATCCGGGGGGTGATGGGCGTGGCGCCGCTGGGCGAGCCGCCGGGCCCGGCCTTCGAACTTCTGGCGGGTCTGTCGTCCAGGTTGCGCACCCAGGTGGCCGACGCCGACATCGTGTCCGCCGGCATGAGCTCGGATCTGGAGGTGGCCTTGCAGCACGGCGCGACACACCTTCGGATTGGCACTGCCGTCATGGGTAGTCGCCCGGACGTCAGGTACCGTCAAACACAGGGTGGATCTCACAACGAAGGAGAAGCGCAGTGAGCAACTTGCGCCAGAAAGTAGCCGTATACCTCGGACTCACCGAGGAGGATGACTACGGCTTCGACTACGACGAGCCGAAGTCCCGCGAGGCGCACACCGCGGCGACCAGTGGTGGTATCTCCGTGGATCAGCGCGACCCTGGCGCGCCCATCACGGGCCCGCGCCGGATTGAGGCCGCCTACGACGTCGTCCGGATGACGCCGTCTGCTTACTCGGACGTGAAGGCCATCGGCGAGGGTTTCCGTGCCGGCGATGTCATCTCGATGGACCTGTCGGGGTTGACCGCTGACGACGCCAAGCGGATGATCGACTTCGCGTCCGGTCTCACCTTCGGCCTGCAAGGAACGATCGAGCGACTGGGCGGCAAGACCTTCCTTCTGACGCCGAAGTCGGTCGAAGTGGCTGCGTCTGTGCGCTCGAGTCTCATCCCTTAACGTGAGACTGTGAGTCCCGTCGCCAGCGTCATAGTCAACGTTCTGTGGCTGTACCTGCTGGTTCTGATTGCCCGGCTGGTGTTCGACATCGTGCAGATGTTGGCGCGCGACTGGCAGCCCAAGGGTTTCATTCTGGTCATCGCGGAGATCATCTACACGTTGACCGATCCACCGCTGAACGCACTGCGGCGAATCATCCCGCCGATCCGCTTCGGTGGAATCTCACTGGACGTCGCGTTCTTGG
>JALOLM010000305.1 GCA_025455985.1 Candidatus Nanopelagicales bacterium
GGGGGGCGTTTCCCGACTGCCGTCGTCCAGAAGCACGAGGAGTTGCTCATCCGCGCGGCCGGCGGTGATCTCCTCCCACGGCGCCCGCAGCGCGAGGGGAAACGACGACTCATAGACGTGGCGCACGGCCGCCTGATGCTCGGCGTCCAGCCCGACGAAAGGCAACAAGCCGTGTTCAGTCATGCCGAACCCCGATCCCGGCATCCCACACGACCTGGCCTGCGACCACCGTCGCCTGCACCTCGATGTCCGCCAGCGCCACGGGATCCACCGCCGTGGGGTCGTCGGACAGAACCGCCAAGTCCGCCAACGTCCCCGGACCGATCCAGCCCTTACGGTCCTCCTGGTAGGAGGCGTAAGCCGAGCCGTAGGTGTAGGCACGCAGCGCCTCGTGAGGGGTGACGACTTCGCCCGCGCCGAGGACCTCCCCGGACGCGGTCCGGCGGTTCACCAAGTCGTGGATGCCCAGCATCGGCCGGCCATCGACAACCGGCCGGTCGCTACTGCCCGGCACGACGATGCCGGCGGTCAGCAGCGATGCGAAACGGTAGGCCCAATCAGCGCGCTGCGACCCCAGCGCCCGACGCATGCCGTCGCCGATCTCGCCGATGAACCGGCCCTGCGGCACGGGCACGACGCCGAGCTGCGCTGCCCGTTCGACCTGGTCGGGCCGGGCAACACCGAAGTGCTCGATCCGATGGCGCGGCGCCATGTTGCCCACACGCCCACCCCAGCCGGTGCGCGGATGATCGCGCACACAGCGTTCGTACGCATCGAGCACGAGGTCAATCGCGGCGTCGCCGATGGCGTGGGTGGCGACGCGCCACCCGGAACGGTGCGCGGCCACAATCGTGTCTGCCAACGCCTCGGCGTCGTCTTGCAGGTAACCGCGCACACCCGGGGAGTCCGAGAAATCGCTGCACATGGCGGCGGTGTGCCCGATGAGCGACCCGTCGGAGAACACCTTCACCGGCCCGAGGCGCAGCCAGTCGTCGCCGAACCCGGTGCGCAGGCCCAGGTCGATGCCGTTACCGAGGTCGTCCACACCGCTACCGCCGAGGGTGTGGAGCACGTCGGAGGCCACCATCAACTCCACGCGCACGGCGAGGCGTCCGGCATCGCGGGCTCGCTGGTAGGCCAGCACCTCGACCGGAGAACGGCCGATCCAGCCGCCACCCACGCCCGCTTCGACAACGCTCGTGATCCCTTGCCGGACGTACACGTCACTGGCCCGCCCAACCGCATGTGCGATGTCGTCCACCGGCAGTGGCCGGCGCAGTGGCGAGAGCAGGTTCTGGGCCTGTTCCTGGAGCAATCCCGTGGGGCGACCGGCACCGTCCACGACCACCGTGCCACCAGGCACATCGCGACCGCGGTCAGCCAGGCCCAACTCGGCCAGAACCGCCGAACTCACCACGCTCATGTGCCCCGACGTATGCGTGAGCAGCACCCGGCGACCGGGCGCGACCCGCTCCATCAGGTCCCGATCCGGGTGACCGCCGATCTTGTTCTCGTCGTAGCCGTTCCCGACGATCCACCCGTCCGCTGGGGTGCTCGCAGCAGCCGCTGCAATAGCGGTCGCGACGTCGTCCAAGTTGCGCATTGGCGGGGTGGACAGATCGATCTCATCCAGGCTCGCGCCGAACCACGCCATGTGCTGGTGGGCGTCGTGGAAACCGGGTACAACGCACCGCCCCGCCAGTGACACCGTGCGCCGCGCGGTCAGCCCTGCATCGTCGGCACCGACGTGCACGATCCGGTCACCCAGAATCGCCACGACAACGGCCCGGGGGTCAACACCTGACCCGGCGGGGGCCATCGTGAGGATGCTCGCATCGGTGAGGAGCAGGTCGGCGATCATGGCCGCGGCCCCCGCGCCCCGGCGGCGAGCCATTCGAACAACTCCCGGAACGAATCGGTCCATGGGGCGGGGAGTCCGGACCCGTCCACCTTGACGACCACGCGCGTGCCATTGGCCACGGGAATGTTGCCGGCGGCACAGCGATAACCCCACGTCGCGCTGGTCCGGCCCAGCTGCACGGCGACCACTTCCACCGACATGACGCCAGGCGACGACACCGGAGCGGTGAACGACAGAGAGATGTCGCGGACCACGTAGCCGATGTCCTCATGCCGCTGGGACAGGTCGGTCCAGCCATAGCCGAGGTGCTCGAACAGGGCGGACTGGGCGCGTTCGACATGCACTGCGAACCGGGAGTTGTGCATGACGCCGAGTGGGTCCATCTCGTCGAAGAAGACCGCGCTGTCATACCGGAAGCAAGCCGGTCCGCTCACCGTCATCGCCACGTCCCGTCGACCCGGTCCCAGGTGCGTCCCGGTGCTGCGACCAGGCGCGCCTTGGCCACCCGGTGGGAGTCGGTGACGGGCAGGTCGTCGCACACCTCCCAGTAGCGAGGCACCTTGAAGCGGGCCAGCCGCTGTTCGCAGAACTCGGCGAGTTCGGCCACCACCACCTCACCGTCGGCAGAGACGAAAGCCTTCACCTCTTCGCCGCGAACGTCGTCGGGGACGGCCACGACAGCGGCCAGCCGGACGGCCGCGTGGCTGAGCAGGACGTCCTCAACCTCCCGGGCGGACACGTTCTCCCCCGCGCGCCGGATCATGTCTTTCAACCGTCCCACCAGGTACACGCGGCCGGCGTCGTCCATCCGCGCGAGGTCGCCGGTGTGGAACCACCCACCCCGGAACGCCGCGGCCGTCGCCTCCGGATCGCCTTCGTACCGGTCCATGAGGCCCGCTCCGCGCAGCACCAGTTCACCGACCTCCCCTCGGGGCACAGGGAGGTCGAGCGCGTCCACGATCCTGGCTTCCCGGGCCCGCGTGGCCCCGCCCGCACAACCGCTGCCAACTAGCTCGTCATGGTCGACATCGGTGACTCGCAGGTCGGCGCCGGTCTCGGTCATGCCGAACGCTTCGTACCACTTCACACCCCACCGCTGCTCGATCTCGGCGTGGCGGGCGGGCGGGATGGCCGAGCACTGAACGACCCGGACCCGGTGCGATCGGTCGAGCGCATCGGCGGGCATTTTCAGCAGCAGGTTCGGCATCGCCGCGAGGCAGTAGAAGTAGGTGACGTCGTGTTCACGCACCTTCGCCCAGAACGTGGACGGGTGGAAAGCATCCAGGATGACCAGGTGCGCGCCCGCCAGCAACGCCGCGACCACATTCCACTGCGGGTCGATGTAGGAGAACGCCTGCGCGGTGAGCATGGTGTCGTCGGCAGTGAGATGGGGGAACTCGCTGACAAGACCCCCGCCGAGTTCCATCCAGTACCGGTGGGACAGCACGCACCCCTTAGGCCGTCCGGTCGTCCCGGACGTGTACTGGATGTTGACGGTGTCCTCGGCGGCGACACGACGCTCAGGCAGCTCCTCGAGTCCCTGCGGTAACTGCTCAACCTCCAGGACGGGGACATCGGCACGTGTCTGCGCCAAGGCCGCGTTGGTGACCAACGCCGCGGCGCCGGAATGCTCCAGGATGTGGCCTGCGTCCTCGGTGCGGTACTGCGGGTTCAACGGCACCATCGCCGCACCGAGACGGGCCAGAGCCAGCCAGGTGAGCGGGAACTCCGCC
>JALOLM010000306.1 GCA_025455985.1 Candidatus Nanopelagicales bacterium
TGATCCGGTAGCTGTCGATGGCCCACCACGAATTGCTGTACTCATCGGTCGAGACAAACAAGCCGAAGAACGGATCGTCAACCCATCGGGTATCGTAGTACGTCTTGCGGAGATGCACATTGCCGCCGCGCTTTCCTGCAAAGTACTTGATGCTGTCCTCGCGAACCTCGATCCGGTACGAGTTCCAACCTTCAGGATCGACGAGGGGCAGATTATCCGTGTTGCGGACATCGCCCAGGCGTTTCATCGGGCTTCCACCGCAATCCAGGCACCATCTCCACGCAAAGATGGCAGATTCCTGAAACAGGATTCGCTGCGTGCCACTTTCGTGCGGCCAGCCGTCTCCCACCCGGTCATCCACAGTTGCTGCTGGGCACCTTTGCCCGGCCGCCCATCTCGGCGAGGCTGCCAGGATGGAACCGACAACAGACCTGACGCCAATCACCAGAGCCATGGCGCTCGAGGCCGGCATGACCCCGTGGCAGTGGCGCTCACTGATCGAATCCGACAGTCTCGTGCGAATCCGGCGAGGTGCCTACGCCCGCGTGAAGGCCAGGAATGACCGCGCCATCCATGCTCAGCGGGTGGCCGCCGAGCTGGTCTTCCGTACGGATCACTTTGCGGTGTCCACCTCCGCGGTGGCGCTGCTCGGTCTGCCCAATCCCTACTTTGAGCTGTGGCAGAAACTCCCGGTGCAGCTGGCCGGCCCGAAGTCCCGACCTGACCGCGGAATCCGGCGAATCGGCGCCGCACCGATACCCGCGCCCTGGGGGCCGTCGACCGACTTGATCGACACCGCCGCCACGATCGCAGCGGAACTGCCACTCCCGCAGGCCTTGATGGTCACCGATGCAGTGGCTCGCCGATTGGCGGGCACGCAGGACCGATTCGTGTTGGCCTCCGAGCGATGCCGCACCGAGGTGCGCCGCCTCCTCACCCGCAACCACGACCTGCCAGCCCTGAGACTGGCCAACCCGGCCGCCGAATCCCCTGCCGAGTCGTTCTATCGCGGTCAAATGCTGCTCGACGGCTACACCGATCCGCCGTGCGGCGTGCCCCGGCGGGGAGCATCAGGAAAGCAGTACTTCATCGACATCCTGCTGGAGCGCCTTGCCATCGAGATCGACGGCCTGGTCAAGTACACCGACCTCGACACCCTGCGTGACGAGAAGACCCGGGAGGACGACCTGCGGGCTGCCGGACACGACTTCCTGCGGGTCTGGGCCGACGAACTTTTCGCCGACCCGGCCCAACAGATGCGCAACCTGGCCGACAAGCTCGAGCGCATGCGCCAGTCCCGGCTCGCCGTGGCGTGGCGCTAGCCTTGCCCGCGTGACCCATCCACTCAAGGAAGCCCTCGGGTCACCCCTGTACCGCAAGCTGCTGGCCATCCGTCTCACCGGTCAAGCCGGCGACGGAATGCTGCAGTCGGCTCTTGCCACATTTGTGCTCTTCTCCCCCGAGCGGCAAGCCAGCGCCAGCGCGATCGCCGCCGCCTTCGCGATCTTGGCCTTGCCGTATTCGATCATCGGCCCCTTCACGGGAGTGCTGCTGGACAGGTGGCGGCGCCAGCGGGTGCTCTTCTGGGGGAACCTGGCCCGGGCCGCGAGCATGATCCCGGTCATCTACTTCACAGCCCAAGGCAACTCCGGTCTGGGCCTCGGCGTCAGTGTGCTGGCGGCCATCGGCATCAACCGGTTCATCCTGGCCGGGCTGTCCGCGGCGGTCCCGCTCACCGTGCCCGAGCCGAGCCTGGTCACGGCCAACGCCATCGCCCCGACCGCCGGCACCATGGCCGCGGCCCTCGCGGCGTTCGTGGGTGTCGGGCTGCGGCAGGCCCTCGGCGGCGGTGACGCGGGTTCGGTGGTGGTGCTGTGCCTCACGGCGGGGGTGTTCGTGGTCTCCGGGCTGCTGGCCACCCGGGTCCACCGCAATCACTTCGGCCCGTTGCCCGGTGAGCACGCCCAGACCGCCCGCCAGGTGCTGCGCGGTCTGTCCGACGGGGCTCACCAACTGTGGCACCGGCACCCGGCGCGAAACGCGATCGCCATGGTCAGCGCCCAGCGCATCGCGATCGGCGCGGGCACGATCATCGCGGTGCTGCTGCTACGCCTGCACCTCAATGCCCCGGAGGACACCGACCGCGCCCTGAACGAACTGGCCGTCATGCTCGCGGCTGCAGCCGTCGGGGCACTGGCCGCCGCCCTGAGCACCCCGTTCATGTCGCGGGCCATCGGACCGATCAAGTGGACCTCGGCGACCTACATCGTCGCCGGCATCGGCGCGTGGTTCGGCGTCGCGACCGCCACCGTGGCCTCCCTGATCCTGGCCGGACTGGTCATCGGCTTCGCCGGCCAGGCAGCCAAAGTCTGCGGCGACACCCTCGTCCAGGAGTGGATCGACGAAGGCAACCGCGGCCGCGTGTTCGCCCTGTATGACGTCGCCGTCAACGTGGCGCTGGTATCCGGAGTGGTTTTTGTCGCGGTGCTGGACCCACTCGGCGACAACGCGACCCTCACGGCCACCGCCATCGGCGTCGGGATGATCGCCAGCGGCCTGATCTACCTGCGGTCTAAGGTCGCTGCTCCCACCACGTGAGCAGTTCGGCCTGGGCCTGCTCGGGCGACATCGGCCCCCGTTCCAACCGCACCTCCAAGAGATGGTTGTAGGCCAAACCCACGTCGCGGCCAGGACCGATCCCCAGGATCGCCATGATCTGGTTTCCGTCGAGGTCCGGCCGCACCGCCGCCAGTTCCTCCGCCTCGGCGAGAACCGCGATGCGCTGCTCGAGGTGGTCATAGGTGCGCTGCAACGCCGCCGCTTTGCGCTTGTTGCGGGTCGTGGAGTCCGCGCGGGTCAGCTTGTGGAGACGCAGCAGCTGGTCGCCTGCGTCGCGCGCGTAGCGCCGGACCGCAGAGTCGGTCCACTCGCCACCGGCATAGCCGTGGAAGCGCAGGTGCAGGGCCACGAGTTGGCACACCTCGTCGGTGGTCTTCGTGTCGAAGCGCAACTCCCGCATCCGCTTGCGGGTCATCTTCGCGCCCACGACCTCGTGGTGGTGGAACGACACCCCACCGGCCGGCTCGAGCCGACGGGTCCGCGGCTTGCCGACATCGTGCATCAGCGCGGCGAACCGCAGCACGAAGTCCGGCGGGATCGCGGGCGCGTGGGACGACTCGAGTTCGATGGCCTGCTCCAGGACCGTCAGGGTGTGCTCGTACACGTCCTTGTGCCGGTGGTGCTCGTCGATCTCGAGGCTCAACGCCGGCAGCTCGGGCAGGAACCGCTGGCACAAGCCGGTCTCCACCAGCAACTGCAAACCGGGGCGCGGCCGGTCGGACATCACCAGCTTCACCAGTTCGTCGCGCACCCGTTCGGCGCTGACGACATCGATCCGCTCGGCCATGTCGGCCATCGCCTCGACGGCCTCCGGGTCGACGCCCATGTCCAACTGGGAGGCGAACCGCGCCGCCCGCAGCATCCGCAACGGGTCATCGGAGAAGGAGTCGGCGGCTGGGCCCGGGGTCCGCAGACGTTTCAGCGCCAGATCCAGCAGACCGTCGAACGGGTCGACGAACTCGAC
>JALOLM010000307.1 GCA_025455985.1 Candidatus Nanopelagicales bacterium
GTCGGGGCGCCGCGCGACTCGAAGGGTCCCGACGGTCCGAAGTACTCCCCACCGCGCACGTCGTCCATGGTGGCCGCGTACAGCTGCGGCCGTGCCCCGGATTCTGCCGACTGTCCACCGACCGCATTCATGAGCCGGGTCAGCTGTTTGCCGACCGGGTTGTGTGCCATCTTCGGTCCGGCGAACTGCAGGTTGGTCGCCGCGAAGCCCGGGTGTGCGGCGACACTTCGCAGCTGCCAATCCGCTGCCCTAGCCCGCCGGTCGAGTTCGGCCATGAACGCCAGGTTGGCCAGTTTGCTCTGCCCGTAGGCCGACCAGGCCGAGTACTTGCGGTGCTCGTAGTTCAGGTCGTCCAGGTCGATGCTGCCCATCCGGTGGGCGCCACTGGAGACGGTGACGACCCGGGTCTGTTCATCGTCGACGTTCATCCGGTCCAGCAGCAGGCCGGTGAGCGCGAAATGGCCCAGGTGGTTGGTGCCGATCTGGGTCTCGAAACCGTCCTCCGTGCGGCCCAGCGGCGGCGCCATGACCCCGGCGTTGTTCATGAGGACATCCAGCCGGTCGACAGGCAGATTGTCGGCTGCCTTGCGCACACTGTCCAAGTCGGCGAGGTCAAGCAGCAGGCTCTGGGTCTCCGGGGTGATCTGCTTCTGGGCCGCCGACAGTCGTTGGGCCGACCGGCCGGCCAGGATCACGTTGCCTCCGGCGTCCGCCAGCGCCTTTGCCGACTCGAATCCGAGCCCCGACGTCGCACCCGTGATCAGATACGTACGTCCGGCGATGTCGGGAATGTCCTCGATGTTCCAACCCATGTCTCCACGGTACGTGGGTTGGGCGCGGGCGCATCCGCAGCAGGTCAGCGCAGGCGCTTGCGGACCTCGTGGGCGGCGCGCTTGCCACTGGCCAGCGCGCCCTGGATCGAGGGTGTGTCGCGATGATCCCCCGCCACGACAACTCCTGCGAACTGCTGGGCGCCCTTCGTGGAGAAGGGGGTGAGTGCAGCCGGTAGCGCCTCGGCGATCGGGTAGTGGCCGATGAGCTGCCAATGCCCGGTCGGGATGTCGTAGAGCTGCGCGAGGTGGTGTTTGACCTCGGTCGGGTCCTCGTCGTGCAATCCGACCGCGGTGGCCTGGACGAGGTGGTAGCCAGCAGGGGCGTACGCGGGTGCTGCGTAGCTGAGAACCACGGTGTTCGTAACGGGACCCCGTCGTCGGGCGTCGAGGATCAGGACGGGCTTGCCGGAGAACAGGTCGTCCTCCTCGATGCTGAAGTACCACGTGGTCAGGGCCCGCATTGTGGCCTTCGGGGTCTGCGGCCACAGCTGGTTCGCAGTGGTCGGATCGGTGGCCAGCACGACTGCCTCGCAGCCGATGGATCCGGCGTCCGTCTCGACGCTGTCCGGGGTGATGCTGACGACCGGGGTGTTGCGGAAGATTCGGCTGCGCAAAGGTCGGGCCAGTTGATCGGGGATGGCCTGCATGCCGCCGGCCGGGACGGCGGGGGTCCCGCGCGCGAGCGACCGGAGCACCAGGTCGGTGAACCGCCGGCTCGTCTGCAGATCCTCATCGGCGAGAACTCCGGAAAGGAAGGGCTGCAGCAGGCGGTTGACGGCCTTGTCGTTGATGTGCGCGCGCTTGAACGCCTCCTGGGTGGTCATGTCCGGGCGTTGCTGCAACTCCGCCGGGTCGGTCACGGCACACCCGGTGATGTAGCGCAGGGTCTGCACTGTGCCCCGCACCCCCAAGGGTGTCCGCCAGTTACGCACACTCGATCGTGTGGCTCGGCGCGGGTCCACCAGCCAGCGCGGGCCGGCATCGGTCTGCAGCACGGCGCCGGGAAAGAAGGACTTGAGATCCAGGGCCGTGTGGTCGAGCAGTCGGGCGCCCGCCGGGTAGGCCGGGTTGTACAACTGGAACCCGCGGTCCAACAGGTAGCCGTCCACATCGTCGGTCTGCATCCTGCCGCCGACCCGCGGACCGGCTTCCAGGACCATCACGTCCACTCCCGCCTCTGCGAGGTGGTGTGCGGCACTGAGGCCTGCGATCCCGGCGCCGACCACGACGACTTCAGCGCTGGAATGCGGCGAACCTTTGGGCCAAGTACTCACCGCACCATCCTGCCCTGCCCGGGTTGGCCGTGTGAATCCTTCCGCAGGATCGCAGGTCCAGGCTCGGCGCCTACTGCGTCAATTGCGCGGCAGAGGTCCTGGGACGGGCGAACAGGAACGCAGCCAGAACCCCCGCCAGAGCGCCGAGCAGATGCGCCTGCCAGGAGACCCCAGCGGCCACCCCGAACGGCAGGGCACCCACCAGGATTCCCCCGTAAATGAAGAGGACACCCAGGGCGATCAGCACGTCGAGCCAATGCCTGGTGAGGATACCGGCGGTGATCAGGAAGGTCAGGAAACCGAAGACGACGCCGCTCGCACCGATGGTGATGGTGTTGGACGGGCCCAACAGCCAGACCCCCAAGCCGCCCACGACGGTGATGGTGATGGCGATCGGCCAGAATCGCTGCGGATACCGCAAGGCCACGATTGAGCCCAGGATCAGGAAGGGGATCGTGTTGGCCATCAGATGCGCGAAATCGGCGTGCAGGAAGGGCGAGGCGACGACGCCAGTGAGCCCATCGACCTCACGGGACTCGATTCCGTACCCGTCGAGGTCGCCGGGCAGTACGAGATCGACGATCTCAAGCACCCACATGACGGCCAGCATGACCAGGACCGGGATCAGCGGCCGCAACCCGCGCGAGGCCGTGGTGGGGGTGCTCATGATTCGAGTATCACCCGGGCAAGGAAACCCGACCACCCGCGCGCGAAGGGGGGACCGTCGGCGTAGCCGCTCAGGGCGGTGACCTCGAAGCCCGCCCCGCGCATGGCGGCCATGACCTCGATGGGGTCGGCTAGGGCCAACTCGTGGACCTCCGTGAGTGAGCCCTCCGCGTCGGTCAGCGTGATGGTGCGCGTGAGAACCGTACGGGCGGCGTTCGTGACCGTCGTGACCTCCAGGCGGTAACCCTCGCCGTGGGCCACGCGGTTCATGGGTTCCGGGTCGGCTCGCAACGGGCCAGCGAGGTCCAGCAGCAGCACCCCGCCAGGGGCCAGCATTGACCTGCACCTGTGCAGCCACGGCACCAGCCCGGTGAGGCCGGCACGGGGGTCGGCAGCGTAGTTGAGCACCTCGCCCACCGCGACGACCGCGGTCACTGGGCCGGTGCGCGGGTGGTCGAAGGCGGAGCCTTCTTCGAAGCTGGCGTGCGGGTGACGGCTGCGGGCCAGGGCCAGCATGTCGGCGCTGGTGTCGACGCCGAGGTAGTCGAAACCGGCCGCGGTGACAGCCGGCGCCAGGTCCCCCGCGCCACACCCGAGATCCACCACCGTCCCGGTCCTGCCGGCGAGTTCGCCGACGAGCAGCCCAGCCGCGGCCGTCGCGTAGGCGGTGTAGTCAGCGGCGTGGATCGCGGCGAGGCGGCGGCCGTAGTAGGTCACGGCGCTACCCGTGCGTGGTGCCGATGACGGCCGCACCGCCGGCCATGAGGACGCCACC
>JALOLM010000308.1 GCA_025455985.1 Candidatus Nanopelagicales bacterium
CAAGCCGACCTCGACGCCATCGCCGCCGAGCCGAACGAGCGCCCTCGACAGACCCTGCAGCTTTACCCCCGCCTCAAGTGGGCAGAGCCGGACGCCCGGAGTCGGCGCAGCCGCGGTGGCCACGACGTGCGCCGTGTCGATCAACGACCGCCCTCGACGTTTGCTAGGTACCGGTACACGGTGTCGCGGTGGATCCCGTACTGGCGGGCCAGTTGGGTCTTGGGCACCCCAGCGGCGGCCTGGGCGCGCAGCTCGGTGACCTGCTCCGGGGTCAGCGAGGGGCGGCGGCCCTTGTAGACGCCGCGCTTCTTGGCCAGCTCGATGCCCTCCCGCTGTCTCTCCCTGATGAGCGCCCGCTCGATTATCTGGACAGAGTCGGTGGGTCAAGCTGGCTGGCCGCCGCGGATGTGGAGGCCTTGTTGCAGTCGAGGTCGTTCAGGAGTTGCTCAAGGCGACGCATGGTGGAGGTGTGACGTTCGGCTTCGCGGTCCCAGCCGCGGGAGATGGCGTCGTCGATGAGGGTCTGCTCGATCTGGAGGCGTGCTTGGAGCCGGGGGGCGTATGCGCTGGTGGTGAGGAACTTGGAGCAGGACAGGACGAGGTCGCACTCGCAGGGCCCTTCTGCGGGGGTCCGCAGGCAGTGGCCGAGCTCGAGTTCGGTCTTCAGGAAGTTGGTCTGCAGCCAGGACACTGCCTCGGGGTCGAGGCGGTGTTGGCGGAGGGCTTCGGCGGCAGGGCCGGCGAGGGTGACGTCAGGGCCGAGGTGTCGGTCCAGGGCGTCTTGGTACTGCTGCTTGACGGTGGGGTCGGACAGGGTCGCGTAGATGATCGACATGTTCGGGGTGGTGTGGCCCAGGACGGCCATGATGGTCTGGATGCGGGCCCCGCCTTCGGCGAGTTGGGTGCCGATGGTGTGGCGGAATCGGTGCGCGGAGATGGTGGGCTTGCCGGTCGCGTCGACCAAGCCGGCTTGGGTGCAGGCGGTCTTCAGGGACAGGTCGAACAGGAAGGCGTTGGACAGCAGCTTGCCGCGGACGATGAATGCGTGACGGACTGTGCGCCCGGCGCTGGGGTCGTATCGTGCGCGTGCGTTCTGCTGCTGGGCCAGGTGCAGGACGGGTCTGAGGGCGTCAGCGGCTTGCGGGTGCAGGGGGATCATGCGTTCCCGGTAGCCCTTGCCGACGGGGATGCGAAGGCGCGGATGGCCGTCGGGGTAGGTGTCGAGGCAGTCGTCGGCCAGGCGGCGGATCTCGTCGCGTCGAGCGCCGCTCCAGCGGGCGACGAGCAGCGCAGCTCGCTGGTGGACGTTGGGTAGCTGGTCGACGGCCGTCATGAGTGCGGCCAGTTCGTGGTCGGGGATGAACCGGGGGACGGGGCGGGCGATCTTGGGGATGTCAGCGTGGGTGAACAGCACCCGCGCGGGAACGTCGTCCCATCCCCAGGCCGCGGTCTCGGTGACGAACCGGGTGATCAGGGTGACCGTGGTCCGCCGATGCGACACGCTCAACGGCTGCCCGGTCAGGGTGCTGTGCTGGGTGCCCAGCCAGCGCAGGAACTCCTCGGCGTGCTCTCGATGCAGGTCGGCCAGGGTGGTGATCTCCGGATGGGCGTGTGCCATCCAGACCACGAGTCGACGCAGCGCGTCACGGATGTGCCGGACTGACTGCGGTCGATCCGGGGTGGTCTCCAGCCGCAGGCGCAGGTAGCGCTCCACCACTGCGTGGATCCTCGGTGGGCCGATGTCGGGAACGAGGTGGTCGACCCAGGTGCCCGCGTCCACCCGCCCGGCAGGTGGCTGGGCGACTTGGCCGATCTGGAACAGGAGCGTGTGCGCCGCGTTCAGCCGGGTGATCGAGGTGGAGAAGTAGCCCTTAGCGGTGCTGGCCAGGGATCGTCGCGGCGTGCGGCCGTACGGCTCGCGCAACGGCTCCAGACGCATCCGCGCGGTGAAGTCATCGATCGCCTGGCGCAGTGCCTGGAGGTCGTCGATCCCCAGCGCGGCGATGTCCGGGGTGCCGCGGTGCAGCAGCATGCGGCCCAGGGGCCACTTCAGCTGGTTGTCCCCGTCGGCGTAGCCGAGTTCCTCCAGGCGGGCCACGTGCCGGGCGAAGAGGTCCAGATCGATCCCGAGTCCGCCGTGGCGCTTCTGCTGGGTGAACGGGCTGCTGAAGGTGCGGCCCAGCAGAAGCGGGTAGTCCAAGGAGACGCCTTCGACCAGTGACAGGTAGGTCAGGTAGGGCATCCCCACGCAGGGTCCGCCGGACCGGTGCGTGCCGTGGGGGTCCTTGTCCAGGTCCAGCAGGCGGGCACGCAGCGGCGCGGCGAACCAGTCCTGGAGGTTCGGCCACTGCTCGACAAACCGGTCATACCTCTGCAGGCGCACCCATCGCTGGTTCGATCCCGCGCAGTGCTCGTCGACCCAGGCTTTGTAGGTCGCGCGGTCGGCATGCGCCGGCGGGTGGCGGGCCGCAACTGCCGGCACGTGCACGGTGGCCGCGGTCACGATCGGGCCTGCAGCGCGGCGGTGTAGTCGGCCAGGACCTGCTCATCGGAGACCCGGGTGTAGATCCGGATCGACTCCGGCGAGGCGTGACCGAGTCGTTTCTGAAGCGCCAGCTCGCGCATCCCGGCCTCCCACATTGCGGTCGCGTGGGTGTGCCGCAGGGCGTGCGGGGTCGTGTCCGGGGTGCGGATCCCGAGACGATCCAGACGACGGGAGAATCCGCGGACGACGGCTTGGTAGCTCAACGGCTCGCAGCGCCGGGCACCGCCGCCACCCACGAGGAACACGAACGGGCTGTCGGAGTCCAGCGGGCGCTCGTGGAGCACGTAGCGGCTCACAGCATCCAGGGTGCGCGGCTCGTGCAGGTCGACGACGCGCTCGTGACGGGCCTTCGCCCGCGCCCCGCGGGGATGGTCATCGCGTTTACGGATGGTCACTCGGCGCCGGCCGTAGGAGATGTCGCCCAGCTGCAGGCACAGCACCTCACCAGGACGCAGGCCGCCGTCGAGCATCAGCAGGACGATCGCCAGATCCCGCAACGTGGACAGGCTGGCCAGCAGCGCGTCGATGTCCGCACCGGCCATCGGTCGGGGCAGCCGCAACGGCAGCCGAACCCGAACCGTGCGGCGAACTGGAAGCTGCCGGCTGGCAGAGCCGACGAACGGCCCATGCCGGTCCGGCACGCGACCCAGCGCCGGATCGACCCGCCGCTGCATCGGATTCTCTCCAGCGGTGTAGGCCTCAGCCGCGATGGCCCACTCGAAGAAGCTCGACGTTGCCGCGAGCACACGCTGAACGGTGGCCGGCGACAACAGCCGGCCGCCCGGGGTGGCGACGGTCAGCCCCAGCCGTTGAGCTGGTCGACGCGAGGGGACACGGCGGAGGTAGCCGAGGAACTCCAACGCCGTCGCCGGACGGAACTCGCTCCAATCCAAGCCGCACTCGCTGAGGAACCGCGCTAGGTGGCGCAGGTCATACCCGTAGGCGCACACGGTGTTTGGGCTGTACCCGGAGTCGGCCAAGTGGGCCAGGAACTTGTTGACC
>JALOLM010000309.1 GCA_025455985.1 Candidatus Nanopelagicales bacterium
CCGATGATTGGAGTTCTCACGCTGCCGATCAGGAAGACCTCGACGTGTCTGACGCTACCTTCGCCTGCCCGGATCTGACCACCTTCTGCCGTCTGGACGAGTTGGGTCTGGAGGTGACCGGGCAGCGCCTGGAGCCTGGGCGTGCGGTGCTGGCCTGCCGGGTCGTCGAGCGCGATGAGTGGTGTCACCGGTGCGGCTGCTTGGGCAGCCAGCGCGACACGGTGATCCGGCGGCTGGCCCACGAGCCGTTCGGGTGGCGGCCCACTGTTCTGGAGGTGACGGTGCGCCGCTACCGGTGTGCTGAGTGCGCTCACGTGTGGCGCCAGGACACCAGCAAGGCCGCCGCCCCACGTTCGAAGCTGTCCCGGCGGGCGCTGCGCTGGGCGTTGGAAGGCCTCGTGGTCGCGCACCTGACCGTGGCCCGGGTCGCCGACGGGCTCGGGGTGGCCTGGGGCACCGCCAACGACGCGGTCCTGGCCGAAGGCCACCGGGTCCTGATCGCCGACCCGAACCGATTCGACAGGGTGACCGTGATCGGCGTGGATGAGCACGTGTGGCGCCATACTCGCCGCGGCGACAAGTACGTCACCGTGATCATTGACCTGACCGGTATTCGCGACGGCACCGGCCCCGCGCGGTTGTTGGACATGGTTGAGGGCCGCTCCAAGCAGGCGTTCAAGACCTGGCTGGCCGAGCGCCCGCAGGCCTGGCGCGATGCTGTGGAGGTCGTGGCGATGGACGGGTTCACCGGGTTCAAGACCGCCGCGGCAGAGGAACTGCCCACCGCGGTCGCGGTGATGGACCCGTTCCATGTGGTCCGTCTCGCCGGGGAAGCGCTGGACCAGTGCCGCCGCCGGGTCCAGCTGGCCACCTGCGGGCACCGCGGCTACAAGGGCGACCCGCTCTACTCCGCCCGGCGGACTCTGCACACCGGGGCTGGGCTGCTCACCGACAAGCAGACCGAGCGCCTCGAGGCGTTGTTCGCCGTCGACGCCCACGTGGAGGTCGAGGTCACCTGGGGTGTCTACCAGCAGATGATCGCCGCCTACCGGGAACCCGACCGGGCCGCGGGTCGTGAGCTGATGCGCTCCCTGATCGAGTCCCTGAGCCTCAGCGTCCCGAGCGTCCTGACCGAGATCGCCACCCTCGGGCGGACCCTCAAGCGCCGCTCTGCGGATGTGCTGGCCTACTTCGAGCGCCCCGGCACCAGCAACGGACCGACCGAGGCCATCAACGGCCGGCTGGAACACCTCCGTGGCTCCGCCCTCGGGTTTCGCAACCTCACCAACTACATCGCCAGATCACTACTCGAGACCGGCGGATTCCGACCCCAACTACACCCCGGATTGTGATGAGCCCCATTAGGCCGGGGGAGGCGTTTGACGAGGTACCCCTGAGGGCATGACTAGAACATCTGACGGTGGATCGGCTAGGCCGGTCCTGAGAAGGGGGACTACATGCCTACCTGGTTGGCGACGCTGAGCGTCATTCTGCTCGCAATCATGCTGATCAAGGCGGCTGGGACGGTGGTGCTGGCCCGTCGCTATCACCGCCGGCGGGCGTGGGACGCCGTGGCGTACGAGCCCGTCTCACCTCGGGTCACGGTCATCGTTCCGGCGTACAACGAGCGCTCCACCATCGCGAACTGCCTTGAGGGCTTGTCGCAGCAGACGTATCCGCATGTCGACGTGCTCGTGGTCGATGATGGCAGCACTGACGACACATCTGAAGTTGCAGAGCGCGCGGGCGTTGCCCTTGACAGCCGCGTTCCGATCAACGTCACGCGAAAGGGCAACGGCGGGAAGGCCTCTGCCCTCAACTACGGCGTACTCATGACTGCGGCTGACGTTGTCGTCTGCGTGGATGCCGACTCCGTGCTGGCTCCTGACGCCATTGCCAGGATTGTTGAGCCGTTCGCCGATCCCTCGGTCGGGGCTGTGGGCGGGATGGTCAAGGTTGCGAACTCCCGGACCGTGCTCGGTCGCCAGCAGGCCATGGAGTACATCGCTGGTCTGACACTGCAGCGCGCCGCGTTTGCTGAGCTCGACTCGGTTCAGGTGCTCTCAGGGGCGATCTCCGCCTTCCGCCGGGACGTGCTGAAGGGCTTCGGTGGATACTCCCGAGACACGATCGTCGAGGACTTCGACATCACCGTCGCGGTGCAGGCGAGCGGCCACCGCGTCGTGCTGCACCCTGAGGCCGTTGCTTACACCGAGGGGCCCCTGAACCTGGGGGACCTGAGCAAGCAGCGCTACCGCTGGACCTTCGGCGGTTTCCAGGTCCTGCGCAAGTACCGATCGGTGCTGTTCACGGACACCTACGGCCGACTCAGCCGATTTGGGCTGCCGTACTTCCTGATCTTCCCGTGGTTCGACGTGCTCGTGTCCGTCCTGTTTGCCACCACGCTCGTCTACGCGCTGACCACCGGCGGATTGCTCGCATTCGCCATCTACCTCGGTGTCATGTCGCTGATCAGCCTCGCCATGAACTTGTACGCCCTTCACCTAACCCGTGAACCTCGGCGCCTGGCACTCTGGGGGCTGCTGACGCCTCTGTTCTATGCCCACGTCCTGACCTGGACCACAGCCCGAGCCGGATGGGGCTACCTCACCAAGAAGTCTGCTGAGTGGGACTCCCTGGAACGGGGCGGACACAACGTGCTCGCCTCGCCGAACCCTGTGACTACGGACGATGAAGCGCACGTAGGCTGACTGAGTCGCGTCGTCGGGTCAGCTCAAGAGTCCGGGGTCACCGGACGATGCGAATCCCGTGACCCCCCGCCTTCTCATCGCCCCGATCGCCCTAGCCCTCAGCCTCGCGTCACTCATGTCACCTTCAGCCCAAGCAGGCACACAAGAGCCTCGCGTCCTTTCCTTCTCCGGCTACGACTGGTCGGTGAAGGCCTCGACAGGACTCGTCGGACCAGGTCCCAACCAATTCTCTGACGATCCGGCCAACGTGAGCCTCGACGGCCAGGGACGGCTGCGCCTCGCGATCGTCAACCGCAGTGGGGTTTGGACCTCCGCAGAGATCATCAACCAGACCCGCCTCGGTTACGGGACGTACACCTGGACCCTCGACGGTGACGTCACCCAGTTGGCGCCCCAGGCGGTGCTCGGCATGTTCACCTGGTCCGACGACCCGTCCTACGCCAACCGTGAGATCGACATCGAGTTCAGCAAGTGGGGCAACCCCTCAGCCAAGAAGACAGGCTGGTACGCCATTCAGACCGGAGTCTTCCCCACACCCTTGAGCAGCAATTTCGCTGTGCGCAAGGCCACGTCCAGCGTCCACACTTTCACCTGGCGGCCCGGCAGCGTGCAATTCCAGTCCACCGCCGGCGGCAGAACCTACCGGTGGTCCCACACCGGCGGAGACGTGGCCATTCCCGGAGACGAGACACCCCGAATCAACCTCTGGCTCTACGAGGGCAAGGCGCCCAGCGCCGGCGTTCTATCTGTCGTCGTGCGCGGCTTCTCCTTCAGGCCGCTGGCCTGACCCACCGATCGACGGGTTCAACCAGTCGCGTTGGCCAGGTA
>JALOLM010000310.1 GCA_025455985.1 Candidatus Nanopelagicales bacterium
ATGCTGTTCCTGGACCTGATCCAGGAGGGCAACCTGGGCCTGATCCGCGCGGTGGAGAAGTTCGACTACACCAAGGGCTACAAGTTCTCCACGTACGCCACGTGGTGGATCCGCCAGGCGATCACCCGCGCGATGGCCGACCAGGCGCGCACCATCCGCATCCCGGTGCACATGGTCGAGGTCATCAACAAGCTGGCCCGCGTGCAGCGCCAGATGCTCCAGGACCTGGGCCGCGAGCCCACCCCGGAGGAGCTGGCCAAGGAGCTGGACATGACGCCAGAGAAGGTCGTCGAGGTCCAGAAGTACGGCCGCGAGCCGATCTCGCTGCACACCCCGCTCGGTGAGGACGGCGACTCGGAGTTCGGCGACCTGATCGAGGACTCCGAGGCGATCGTGCCTTCGGACGCGGTGTCGTTCACCCTGCTGCAGGAGCAGCTGGACGGGGTGCTCGACACCCTCAGTGACCGTGAGGCGGGCGTGGTGAAGATGCGCTTCGGCCTCACCGACGGCCAGCCCAAGACGCTGGACGAGATCGGCAAGGTCTACGGCGTGACCCGCGAGCGGATCCGCCAGATCGAGTCCAAGACGATGTCCAAGCTGCGCCACCCGAGCCGGTCACAGGTGCTTCGCGACTACCTGGACTGACCGGCGCTGCCCGGGCACGGGCGTCGCCGTCAGACAGCCGGCTGGCGGTCGGCTGCCGCCCGTGACTCCCGATATGTGTCTGTCGCGGCGAGTACCCGTGGGCCGCCGCGGATGGGCGCACCGAAGTCGGACTTGACGGGCGGCCAGGTGCCGGGGGAGCCTGCGGCGCATGAGTGACGGGCCGCAGACTCCCGAGCCCACCACGCTGTCCTTGACCGTGGGCGAATTGCCGGTCGGCCCGATGCATGTCGAGCGGCGCCACGCTGTGCGCGCGGTTGTCCGACGCGGTGAGCACCTGCTGATGGTCCGCTCCACGGTGGCTGGGGACTACAAGTTCCCCGGCGGCGGGATCGAGGCGGGGGAGTCCCCCGCGGAGGCGCTGACTCGGGAGGTGCGCGAGGAGTGCGGGGTCGCTGTCGTGCACCTGGCCGGGACGCCAACCATCGTGGTGGAGGAACGCAGGCCCGGGCTGGAGGCCGGTGTGATCCTGTCGATGCGGTCGTCGTACCACGAGTGCGTCGTGGACCACGACCATGACCATCCGCGCGACCTCGATCCGTACGAGGCGGACCTCGGCTTCGAACCGGCGTGGGTGACGGTCGACGACGCGGTCCGGGGCAACGAGGAGGTCCTGGCCCATGGATGCGCCCAGCCGTGGGTGGCGCGCGAACTCGCGGTACTGCGAGTGCTGCGCGGTCCGGCTCCGGCCCGACGCTGACACGGTCACCTTCGCGGGACATCACGCAGGTGTGGGTCCGATGGACTCCGACGGGCCGTCCGCAGCACTCCTCGGAACCGTGTGAGCAAGGCACACGAGCGCGTCGTGGACACTGGGGGATGCCCTCGTCGAGATGAGCCCAACTCCAGATCGGCAACGGAGGAGCGCTCCCGCACAGCGTCCACGGGCGTAGTTCGGGCCGAGGCTGACCCGGCCCCAGCATCTGGTCCACATCCACGTGCTCAGCGCACGATCACAACCTCGATGGCTGACCCAGGGACATCCCCGAGGGCTGCCCATTGACGGTCGCCGGTCAAGATCGGACGCCCCAGGCGAGCGCCCAACGCGAGGCAGAGCCGGTCGCCGAGAGAGAGCGCTGAGCCGGGACGCCAGAGCCGTGCGGCGAGATCCCCGTCCTCCCGGGTCACCGGCTCTATGTCGAGTCCATAGGTGGCAAGGAGGGTAGCTGCGAGCTCCCAGTTGTGGCCGCTGGCAAGGACCTTCTGGGCGACTTCCGACCAGTTCGCGGCGCTGCAACAGGCCCCGGAGATCAGCGCCTGCTCGACGAGGTCAGCACCATCCTCGCCCTGCAGGAACGCCAGCAGCGCGGATGCGTCCAGAACGCTCACGATCGCGGACTCGACGACGCTTCCGCCGCCACCTCGCGCAATCGGTCAGCGAGCAGCTGCTCGACGAGGGACGCGCCCGCGAGGTCTCGGCGGACGAGGCCCTTGAGTTGCTCGCGAGTCAGGAGCAGAAGCGCCTCGGGCGTCTCCACGACCGCCAGCGGCGTACCGGCATCCAGGTGCAGCCGTGCGCGCAACTCCTGGGGGATCACCAGGCGGCCTCGATCGCCCATCACTGTGGCATACGTCCCATTCATGGTTCAACAGTACCACCACATGGCATGGATGGGACACGATGCCATCCGTTGGGCGGGTCAGCCCCAGAGACCGACCCCGTGGCGGTCCACTCCGGCTACACCGCCGACAGAGCCTCCGCGTCGACCGACAACGTCCGCAGCAACTCGGCCGGCGTCGTCAACCCCGCCACCGCCGCCTCGACGCCCAGCCTCTGCAGCGACCGGAACCCCTCGCCCACCGCGGCCGAGGTGATCGCCGTCTCGCCCGCCCCGGCCATCAGCGCCGCGCGCACGCCCCGGCTGATCGGCAGCATCTCGTACAGCCCGATCCGCCCGGCGTAGCCCGACATTCCGCACGACCGGCAGCCGACGGAGGCCACGCACGCCATGGCTTCGATGTCCGTCATCCCCAGCCGGCGCCGGGTGTCGGCGTCCGCGGGGGAGTGGACCACGCACTCCTGGCAGGGCTTGCGCACGAGCCGCTGCGCCATGGACAGCGTCAGCGAGGACGCCACGAGGTAGTTGGGAACGCCCATCTCTACCAGCCGGATCACCGCCGAGGCGGAGTCGTTCGTGTGCAGCGTCGAGAGCACGAGGTGACCGGTCAGCGCCGCACGCACGGCAAGCTCGGCGGTGATCTGGTCGCGGATCTCGCCCACCATGATCACGTCCGGGTCCTGGCGCAGTGCTGATCGCAGGCCGGCCGCGAAGGTCATCCCCGTCTTGTCCGAGACCTGCACCTGGGCCACCCCGGGCAGCTCGATCTCGACGGGGTCCTCGAGGGTGATCAGGTTCCGCTCGTCGTTGACCATCTGGCGGATCGCCGCGTAGAGGGTGGTCGACTTGCCCGAACCGGTCGGCCCGGTGATCAGCACGAGCCCTTGCGGCAGGTGCAGGGCGTTCTGCAGGATCAGCTCCTGGTCCAGGCCCATGCCCAAGTCGGTCAGGCTCGGCAGCGACGCCTGGTCGGAGAGCAGGCGGACCACGATCTTCTCGCCGTGCATCGTGGGCAGCGTGGACACGCGCAGGTTGCGGTCGCGACCATCAACGCGCAGCCGGGCGCGACCGTCCTGGGGGACGCGCCGCTCCACGATGTCGAGACCCGACACGATCTTCGTGCGGGCGACGATGGAGGAGTGCCCGGAGCGCGGCAGTGACATCAACGGACGCAGTGTCCCATCGATGCGCACCCGTACGCGGACCCCGTCGCGCATCGGCTCGATGTGCACGTCGCTGGCCCCAGCGCGCACCGCCGCGGAGAGGATCTGCTGCACGGCGGCGACGGCGCCCTCGTCGTCCCCGGCTTCGAGGTT
>JALOLM010000311.1 GCA_025455985.1 Candidatus Nanopelagicales bacterium
GCGTCCGGCAGCCGCAACTCGAGGCTCTCGCAGACCAGCGCCCGCTTGCCGGTACG
Source organism: Candidatus Nanopelagicales bacterium (assembly GCA_025455985.1). GTDB lineage: Bacteria > Actinomycetota > Actinomycetes > S36-B12 > UBA10799 > JADKAV01. Next base: position 57 of record JALOLM010000311.1, read on the forward strand.
TCCCCCGGTCAGGCGCATGACCACGCGTTGCTCCCGCGGTTGCTCGGTCGGCGGGCCGGCCTCCTCGAACTTGCGCAGCCGGGTCTGGGCTGCTTGGTAGCGGCTGGCCATTCCGTCGTTGTAGGTCGACTTCTGACGCAAGGTGGTCACCAGTATCTTGAGTTTCTGGTGCTCCTCGTCCCAGCGCCGCCGCAGTTCATCGAGTCGCGCGAACCGGTCCCGCCGCGCGTCGTGGTAGGTCGCGTAACCGCCGGGATGGGTCCACACGTGGTTGCCCGCGGCGCCGAGTTCGACGGTGACGACCCGGGTGGCGGTGTTGGCAAGCAACTCACGATCGTGGGAGATGAACAAGATCGTCTTGTCCGACTCCCTGATGCGCTGCTCGAGCCACATCTTCCCGGGCACATCGAGGTAGTTGTCAGGTTCGTCGAGCAACAACACCTCGTCGGGGCCGGCCAGCAGGTACTCCAAGACCAGACGTTTCTGCTCCCCGCCGGACAACGTGCGAAGCGACCGGTACTTGACGCGGTCAAAGGGTATCCCCAGTGCTGAGGTGGTGCATACGTCCCAGGTCACCTCGGCGTCGTAACCGCCCGCATCGCTGTATTCCGCCAGCGCCTCGGCGTACTTCATCTGGGTCGCACTGTCGTCGGTTTCCATGAGTGCCAGTTCGCACTCCTCTATTGCGCGGGCAGCGGCGCGCACTCGGGGCGGTGCCACCGAGAGCAACAGATCCGCCACGGTGGGGTCTGCGATCTGGTCCACGACTCCCTGACCCACGAACTGCCGCATCACCCCGATCCCACCTGAACGCGAGAAAGCACCGCCGTGGGCTGGGACGTCGCCGATGATGATCCGCAGCAGCGTCGTCTTGCCTGATCCATTAGCCCCCACGAGCGCGACTTTCTGCCCGTCTCCCACCCGGAAGGACACGTCGTCGAGCAACACCCGCCCGTCCGGCAGCTCATAGCGCACCCCGGCGACGTCTACATGACCCACAGGCTCACGGTACGGGCAGGCCCGATCGGTCAGTCCGCGCCGGGACCCCTGACCGGAATGACCACCTCGTTGCGGCGCAGGAACCACGGCGTACACGGCGGGTCGAACCGCGCGTAACGCGGCCGGTCATCAGTGGTCAGTCCCGCCTCAGTGAGTAACTGGACCAGTTCATCGATGTGCGCGTCGTAGGAACTGCGCGACCGGCGACCGGAGAACGTCAGTGCGGCGGCGGTCCGTGCCGGCACGCGACGAGTGCGAGTCGAGGAGTCCATGGGCTTCGGGAACTCGTCCGGCGCGAGGTCCGACGGCATCACGAAACCGACGACGACGCCACTTCGGGGGTCCCGTTCCTGCACCACAGGTGCGGCGATCGCGACCTTACGGGAGGCCCGGTTGTGACCGTCGATGCAGCGGACGAGTCGCGGGAACGCGAGATTACCGGCTGCCCCGAAGGGCCCGGTTACCTCTGGGCCCGCAGGTGTGTGAGCCACCGTGGTCTCGCAGATCATCGGGCACGCCAGCATCAGGACAACCGTGGACAAGTATGGACATGCGGAGGCGGCTATCAAAGTCCAGCAACTATCTCACCGCCAACTGGCTGCCCCCAGATTTCGCGTTGACCGGCTGACCGCCGCTGAGTAGAGGTCAGAACCGGCTGCCTCCAGCGAACGAGTCTTGGGGGTCACGCCGCCCGAATCCGCCTCTGGCATCCCGACGCCAACCTGGGTTAGCGTTGGCCGCAACGACACAGGTGGTGGCATTGAACGACCAGGACATGCTCCCGACGATCATCCAGGGTGGGATGGGCGTGTCGGTTTCCGGATGGCAGTTGGCCCGCTCAGTCAGCCAGACGGGCGAGTTGGGCGTCGTCTCCGGCACCGCCCTGGACGTGGTGTGCGCCCGACGCCTGATGATGGGCGACCCTGGTGGGCACGTGCGCCAAGCTCTCGCCGCTTTCCCGATCCCAGCGATGGCTCGTCGGGTCATGAAGCGGTACTACATCCACGGTGGCAAGGCCGCCGATGAGCCGTTCCGGGCTGTCCCACGCTTCACGGTCACGCCACCGGTGGCACTGCAGGAGCTGACTGTTGTGGGTGCCTTCTGCGAGGTCTGGCTGGCCAAGCAGGAGCATTCAGGCCCGGTGGGGATCAACTTCCTGCGCAAGATCGAGATCCCGCTGCCGTTCGGTCTGCTCGGGGCCATGCTGGCCGATGTCGACTACATCCTGATCGGCGCAGGCAATCCCGCGGAAATACCCGCTGTGCTCCGCGCGCTGGCCCAATGCGAGGACGTCGAGTTCGGCGTGCGGACCCAGGGCCTGCGCTCCGTGGACGCACCCGTGTCAGTGCGCTGCAGCCCCGCCGAACTGCTGGACGACGCCGGTCGCGACCTGGCCCTACCCCGATTCCTGGCCATCGTCGCCTCCCTCGACCTTGCTGCCGGCCTGGCCCGTGACCCCTCGACGCGCCCATTCGGCTTCATCGTCGAAGGGCCGAGCGCAGGCGGGCACAACGCACCTCCGCGCGGCCCCCGACGGGTCGACGAGCTCGGCCAGCCCGTCTACGACGAACGCGACACGGTCGATCTCGACGGGATGGCGGCCCTGGGACTGCCGTTCTGGCTCGCCGGCGGGTACGGCACCCCGGCGGGCTTGACCCAGGCGCGGGCCGCCGGCGCTCAAGGCATCCAGGTCGGCACAGCTTTCGCCTATAGTCAGGAGTCCGGGCTCGCCGACTCGCTCAAGCGACAAGTCCTCGGCAAGGTGCTCGCCGGCACCCTGGACGTCCGCAGCGACTGGCGCGCCTCCCCCACCGGCTTCCCGTTCCGGGTCATCCAACTCGAGGGCACTGTCAGCGATCCTGAAATCGCGGCCGCCCGCAAGGCCGTGTGTGACCTCGGCGCCCTGAGAACCCCCTTCATCAAAGCCAACGGCGACATCGATTACCGCTGCCCGGCAGAGCCGTTGGCCGTCTACACCCGCAAGGGTGGACGGGCGCAGAACGCCGAAGGTCGGCAGTGCCTGTGCAACGCCCTGATGGCCGCGGCTGACTTCCCCCAGCAGCGCCCCGACGGCTCCACCGAGCCGGCGATCGTGACCTCCGGCGACGACTTCCAGGCGGTGCTCGCCGTGGCTTCGAGCGGTTCGGACGGGGGACCGTACCCTGCACGGGCGGTCGTGGACTACCTTCGAGCCGGCCTCACCGCGGGCTGAAGCCATGCCGGCGGGAATGTCCCACGAGATTCCACCAACCAGGTCTTCCAACACCCATTGCCGCCCACCGCGCACCTACTAGCCTGAGTGTGAGTCCCGCGTAGGAGGAAACCAATGAACGCTGACCAGGGGTTGGACGCCGAGACACTTGGCCAGATGTTGGACGGGCTCAGGGAATACCTCGCCGGCGTGCTGCCCGCTGAGCGCCAGCTGGAACTCGACCATGAGGACGTCTGCCCGGAGGACACGGTGCGCGCGATG
>JALOLM010000312.1 GCA_025455985.1 Candidatus Nanopelagicales bacterium
GGTCGGGGCAGACGCCGCGCGAGTGCGGCGCAGTGGACCGCACTTGTCGCACGCGACCGCGGGTGTATCCGGTGCGGAAAGGCGCCGCGGTTCTGCGAGGCCCATCACATCGTGCATTGGCGCCACGGTGGTTTCACCGACGTGTCCAATTTGGCCCTCTTGTGTTCGCGTTGTCACCATGACCTGCATTTCGGGGCGTACACGGTGACGGTGGACCAAGGCGTTCCCCGGATCACAACCGTGACCGGACGTGCCCCACCCAAGGCCGCGTAGTGGGAGGGCGGTCGGCTCCTCAGGAGGCGATCAGGACGCTGGCTTGACCCTGATGGTCAGCCAGGAAGACTCAAGCGCCCCGCCATTCTGGGTAACGATCACGCGGATCTTCTGCTTGCCCGTCGCGCTGAGCACGATGCGCATGCTGCAGTTGCCGCCGGGGGAGACGTCGCGCTTGGCGTTGATGGTGGCTCGCTTCTGCGCGAGCTGGGCAACGGCACCGTTCCAGTTGACCTTGGGATCGAGTTTGCACTTGATGCGGAACAGTTGCCCTGCGGTCACGCTCGACGGCGCCGAGAGCTTCTTGAAGTCCGGGTCGCCGGCAGCGTTGGCCGCCCCCGAGCCCAGAATCAGTGCCCCGCTCGCCACCGCTACCGTGGCACCCAGCGCCACGACCTTGTGCATACCCATTGCCCTATCCAATCTGCGAGGTGTCCGGACCCGCTGCCTTCGAGTATGGAGTAACAGGGGTCCGCAAGGCAGCCCTGAACGGTTGAGATCCGTCCCAGCGCGTCGGGTCGTCGAGGGAACTCGGGCTGGGGGCCGGTCGAGCGACGCGCACACGTGTCCACCGGCATGACACTCTGTGATGCTGTGAGCTGGGCGATGACTCGGGAGGACCTTTGACGCAGCCTGCACCGTCGGCCGAGCCTCGGATGCGCGCAGAGCGGCGCTGGCCGATGGCCGCCGCCGTCATGGTTGTCGGACTCCTCTTCGAACTTCTGCCCGAGGACTTCCGGATGTTCCCGGGGCTGTCGTTCGTGTACCCGACGTTCCTAGCGGTGTTCCTCATCGTGCTGATCGTCGGTGATCCGGGACGGATCGATAGACAGCGCCGCTGGTTGCGGGTCACGACCGGCTTGATGATCGCCACGATCACCTTGGCCACGGCCTTCCAGGCGGTTCGGTTGGTGGTGGGCATCCTTACGCAGGCGTCGTTCGACAGCGCCGGTCAATTGCTGGCCATCGGCGGGATCATCTGGGTCTCGAATGTCGTGGCCTACGCCCTGTGGTTCTGGGATCTCGACGCGGGTGGTGCCGCAGCGCGTGCTAACGGCGACACCTCAATCCCGCCGGCGTTCGTGTTCCCCGAACATTCGATGGGTGATCCCGTGCCAGCAGGCTGGTATCCGCAGTTCGTCGATTACGTCGCTTTGTCGTTCAACACAGCTCTGGCCTTCAGCCCGACCGATGTCTCAGCGATCCGCCCGTGGGCCAAGTTGATGATGATCTCCGAGTCGCTGACCTCGCTGGCGCTAGGAGCGCTGGTTATCGCCTACGCCGTCAACATCCTGTAGTGGGCGCCTGCTCAGCGGCTAATATGAGCATATGAGTCACCGACTCCAAGTTCTCATCTCCGAGGAACTTGACCTGGCCATCACCGCCGCGGCCACTCGGGATCGGGTGTCGAAAGGGGAGTTCGTGCGAGGAGCACTGGAAGCCGCACTCGCAGCCAGGATCGCCGAGGCCGACCCCGTCGCCGCGCTGGCCGCCATCAATGCGCCTACTGCCGACATCGATCAGATGCTGTCCGAGATTGATGCGCGGTATTCGTGAGGGTCTTCGTGGACTCCAATGTCCCGATGTATGCCGCAGGCGGTCCACACGAAAACAAGCGACCCAGCCTGGAGTTCCTGCGCCGCGTGCAGGTCGGTGAACTTCAGGCCGTCACCAGCACCGAAGTGCTGCAGGAGATCCTGCACAGGTATCACCGTCTCGGCCGCCCGGACATTGCCGAGCGCGTCTACGACCTCGTGGTGCAACTGTGTGCAGAGGTTCTTCCGGTGACCATCGCCGACTTGGACGCGTGCGTGCATCTACTTGGTGAGGTTGACGGCGCGGTTCGAGACGCCCTGCACGTGGCAGTCATGCGCAACAACGATCTCGAGACAATCGCCACCTACGACGCGGGCTTCGATGCCTTCGGCGTGCAACGGTACTCCTTGGGCTAGTTGGCTGGGAGACGTTCGATCAACCCGGCCTGCACTGCGCGCGGCTTGCCAGCAGACTCTCCAGGAGATCGTTGATTCGATCAATAGTCGCGTCAGATCGCCTTGGTGAGCAGGCGAACTCCGCCCAAGTGCCCCTAGCATCACGTCCATCGCCCGACACCGCTGCGCAGGAAGCGAGCTCCCGTGAGATTTGCCAAGACAGCTGCCGCTGTGACCGCAATAGCAACAACGGCCGCACTGTTGACCCAGGGGGTCGCACTGGCCGACATCGGACAGAACGCCAATACCAAGGCCGCTGCGGATTGGGGCCGCATCGACGTGCAGTGGGACTGGTCGATGCCCGCCTCAATGACCGATAGCGATCAGTACCCGGGCATCCCGGACGAGCCGATGCAGCCGGTACCCGGCTATCAAGCCGCCGGAAATGCGTTGTACGGTCCACTGCCCGGCGATGGGGTCTTCCAGGTCGTCCTCGACGCCAGCGCGTCGACGGTCAACGGCGGGTCGAAGAGCCGATTGACCTGCACCTGGACCATCGCGACCACCCCCGTCACCACGTACGCAGGCAAGCCCTGCAGTACCCCGCTGGACGCGATGCTCCCGGAGGGCACTTTCGGGCTGCAGTTGGCCGTTAAGGACTCCAAGACCTCGGTGACGAAGAACGTGTCGAGCAGCATCACGGTTCGCAACACGCTGTTGAGCATCCTCGGCGACTCCTACGCATCGGGCGAGGGCTTCCCGCCGTTTCGCAACCCCGACGGGACGATCGATTGGGATGAGCCTGCCTGTGACAGGTCTCGTTGGAGTGGTTTCGTGCAGGCGGCGCTCACCCTGGAGCAGTCAGATCCACGGTCCAACGTGACTGTGGTCGACGTGGCCTGCTCTGGTGGCGAGATCCTCGAGCAGCCGAACAACCCGACGGTCTCCCCGAACGGAGGCCTGCTGTCGCCGCAGAAGAAGATCAAGCAGCCGTCGCAGCAGAGCAACACGGGTCCGGGCGACTACATGCCCCCGCAGATCGACCAACTGGCCGCTATTGCGGGTAGCCAGACCTACGACGCCGGGCTGTTGTCCATCGGCGGCAATGACGCGGGCTTGTCCCCGGTGATCCTGAGTTGCGTCGCAACCGACGTCCTTCCGGTAGTTATCAATGGGTTCCCGGACAGCGGCATCGCAGGTTCTCTGAAGTCCCTGATCCAGGGCTTCCCCAACTGTCAGGACGGAGCTCAGGTATCAGGCACTCTGGACCTCGCCAACCTCGCGGACATCGAGTTCCGCTGCGAGTCCAAAGGACCCAGCGG
>JALOLM010000031.1 GCA_025455985.1 Candidatus Nanopelagicales bacterium
CGACAAGGCGGCAGAAAAGGCCAAAGTCAGCCAGCCGTCGAAGAGCAGCTACGTGGACAAGGCTGCGCAATACGCGAAGAAGGCGGTACCTCCGAAAGCTTGAACGCCTGCGTCAGTCGTGCTGTCGCGGCAGAACCAGCGTGGGCACGGTGGCGGCACGCAGGATCTTGTAGGTGGTGTCTCCCAAGAACACCCTGCGCAAGATGCCGCCCCGAGCCGACGCGACCACCAACAGGTCGTCCTCGGCCCAGTCCTCGCGGCTCATCGCCGCCAGTGGCGAGTCGCCGACCAGGATGTCGTTGCTGACGTCGAGGCCAGTGGTGTCGATGAGTGACAGGGCGTGGTCTTGGTGTCCGCGCAGCATCTCCAGCGAGGCCGTCAGCACCGACCCTTCGGCGTCGGCGCCCAAGTCCGATCCATACATCCGGTGACGGATCAGCAGGGTCAGCAATCGCAGCGGCACACCGGCTGCCCGGGCCAACTCCGCGCCTTTGGCGGTTGCGACTTCCCCCTCGGGTCCCGCTGAGAAGGCGACCAGCACCCGACCGAGGCGGGGGGCCGGATGGCGCGCGTAGCCCGAGGGCACCAGCGCCAATGGGGTGGTGCAGTGGTGCAGCAGTTGGTTGGTGGTACTGCCCATGGCGAAGCGGCCGATCGACCCGCCAGGGCCACTGCCGACGACCACCAGATCCGCGTTCAACTCCGCGGCGATCTCCGAGAGGCCGGAGCCCAGAGATCGATGGTGGTGCACGACCGTCTGCGCGGTCAGCCCGTATTGCGACTCCAGGGTCTCGGCGATGCGGTCGACGACCTGCGATGAGGCGTCACCGCGCTGCTGTTGCCAGCGCGGGTCGAGATGGTCGTTGATGTACTCGTCGTCGGTTGCGCTGACCGTCACCACGGACACATGAGCGCCGAATGTCGCAGCGAGTGTTGCGCCGAAGGCCACCGCGTCAGCGCTGGTGGAGTCGTCAGCCACCCCGATCATCAATTTCATCGCTTATCTCCCGCCGCCCTGCAATGCGCCTTCCCTGGCCAGTACGGTAGCGCCGATGACTGGTGCGATGCCGGTCCACAAGGGAGTCCAGATGTCGAGCGGCCAGCCGATGCTCAAGCAGATGATGCGCGTCAAGAACCCCGACCACATCGTGGAAGAGGGTGACCACGGTGGCTTGAAGCGCAGTATGGGCTTGTTCGCCCTGCTCATGTTCAGTGTCGGCAGCATCATCGGCACGGGTATCTTCGTCATCTTGGGCGAGGCGATCCCCAAGGCCGGTCCGGCCGTCATCTTGTCCTTCGTCCTCGCCGCTGTCGTCTGTGCCTTCTCCGCCTTGTCCTACGCCGAACTCGCTGGGACGATTCCGGTCTCCGGGTCGTCGTATTCCTACGCCTACGCCACGCTCGGCGAGATCCTCGCCTGGGTCTGCGGCTGGTGCCTGATGCTCGAGTACGGGGTCGCGGTCGCTGCGGTCGCGGTCGGTTGGGGTCAGTACCTCAACGAGTTCCTGTCCGCGTTCGGCATCCAGATACCCCCCGAGTTCGCCAACCCGCCCGGTGACGGCGGGGTCATCAACATCCCGGCCGTCTTCGTGGTCGTCGCCTGTATGTTCCTGCTACTTCGCGGTGCCAGCGAGTCGGCCACCATGAACAACATCATGGTCATCCTCAAGCTGGCCATTCTGGCGTTCTTCTGCATCGTGGCGTTCACCGCTTTCGACGGCGGCAACTTCCAGCCCTTCATGCCGCTGGGTGTCGCGGGCATCGGGGCCGCGGCCGGCCAGGTGTTCTTCTCCTATATCGGGTTCGACGCGGCATCCACGGCAGGGGAGGAGGCGAAGAACCCCAAGCGCGACCTGCCGATCGCGATCATCGGTTCACTGATCATCGTCACCATCGCCTACCTGCTGGTGACCATCGCGGCCATCGGCGCCAACGGGGGGCAGCCCTCGGACTACGAAGGCAAGAGCAGCGAGGCGGTCCTCGCCCAGATCGCCAACGACGTCACCGGTAGCACCTGGGCGGGGACGTTGATCGCACTGGGTGCGGTCGTCTCGATCTTCTCCGTCGTGCTGGTCACGATGTACGGCCAGACCCGCATCCTGTTCGCAATGGGTCGCGACGGGCTGCTCCCGAAGACGTTCACCAAGGTGAATCCCCGTACTCAGACGCCGGTCAACAACACGATCATCGTCACGGTGGTGATCTCGGTGCTGGCGGCGTTGATCCCGCTGGGGCAACTCGCGGAGGCCACCTCCATCGGCACCCTGTTCGCGTTCATGATCGTCAACGCCGGCGTCATCAGTCTGCGCCGCAGCCGGCCGAACATGGCCCGGTCGTTCAAGACGCCGTTCTACCCGATCACCCCGATCCTCGGTGTGCTGGGGTGTCTGTATCTGATCCTGTCCCTGGATGTGATCACCTGGATCGTGTTCTTCAGCTGGCTGGCAGTCGGCATGGTCATCTACTTCACCTACGGGTTCCGGCGCTCCAGGCTGGCGCTCGGCATGGTTGACGATTACACCCAGGATCCCGAGCCGCCGGTGGTCGGGTAGGCCCATGAAGATCCTGGTGGGCGTGATCCCCGATTCGTCAGCCGCCGACGCTATGGCACTGGCCGCGCTGTTGCAGAAGTCGATGGGTGCCGAGGTGGTCCTCGGTCATGTGTACGCGGCCCCCAGCGATCAGGGCGGCAAGCGCAAAGTGGACGCGGAGTGGGTCGAATACTTGCGCTCCGACGCGGCCGGGATCGTGGCCGACGCCGCTGCCGACGCGCCGCGGCTGGGTCTGACCGAGTTCACGACGACCGTCCACGGTCACCGCTCGAGCGGGGTGGGCCTTGACGAGTTGGCGCACAAGATCGGGGCCACGATGGTCGTGATCGGCAGCGCCCCGGGTTCGGCCAAAGGACGGTTCCTCATCGGCTCAACTGCCGACCAACTGCTGCACGGCGCCCACGTGCCGGTCGCGCTGGCCCCAGCGGAGTATCGCCGGAGCAGTCCTGAGTCCCTCGCCCGGATCGTGGTCGCCTTCCAGGACACCCCGGAGAGCCACAAGGCCCTGGAGTGGGCGTCGGAGAATGCCCAGGATCTGCCGATCACAGGGCTGACGGTGATTGTTCGCCATCGGGTGATGGGCAGCAACCAGGCCTTCGATGGCGAGAACCTGGTGGCCCAGCAGGTGCGCGACGACGCCCAGGTCGCCTTGGCCGGTGCCTTGCGGGGAATCGGTGCGCACGCCCAAGCCGAGATCACGTTCGGCGACACGGTCCAGTCCGCCGTACAGCGCTTCGACTGGACCGGAGACGAGCTGCTGGTCCTGGCCTCAGGCGGCTCGTTGCTGCGGCGGGTGTTCCTCGGTGACATGACCTACAAACTGCTGCGCGCCACCCCGGTGCCGGCGATTGTGTTGCCGCGTCACACCTGAGGGCCCTCCTGCGGGACACTGGAGCAGGGGGATGTCGTGTTCGACTCGGGTTGGTTCTGGAGCTTGCTGCTGTTCCTGCTGCCGGCGGGTGTGACTGCATCGGTGGCTTGGCGCTCGGGCAGGGAGCGCCACGATGGATCGACGTGGGCACGGGTGATTTCTACGAGCCTGCTTGCGATCTCGATGCTGCTTTGCGTCGCCATCGCAGTCGGGCAACTGCGCGAGAAGGATCCCGAGTTCCTGCCCACTGCAGTGGGGATCACGGCGCTCGCGGGGGCGAACGTGTGGCTGCTGATGGTTCGGCCCCGGTGGGCGGTGATCAGTCTGGCGTGCTCGGCCTTGCTCTTGCCGCTCGCGGCATTGGTCGTCGCACCGCTGTTCGTGGTTGATCCGCACGAGGTGCCGCCGGGGCCGAACCCTGAGACGACGTTCGGATACGCCGTCGTCGTCGCGTTCCTGTATTCCTTGCCCGCCCTCATCGCGTCGGCGTTCGCCACCAAGGCCTGAGCCAGCGGCTTGCTCATCGGAGCCTGAGCGCTCGTTGCTCCGCAGATCGACGGCCACAGCCATAGGCTGACTCCGTGAGATTCGTGGTCACCGGCGCAGCAGGATTCATCGGTTCCAGCCTTGTTGCGGCCTTGCGTGAGCAGGGGCAGGAGGTTAGAGGCCTTGACGTCGCAGAGGCCGACATCAGTGCCGACATCGGAACACCGGGGTCCTGGCAGCAGCTCGGCCCTGTCGACGTCGTGATCCACACCGCCGCCATGGTCGGGATGCCCTCGCAGACCGAGGCCTTCTGGCGCATCAACACCCTGGGCACCAGGCATGTCCTGGACGCGGCGATCGGCAGTGGGGCTCAGCGGTTCGTGCTGCTGTCCAGCGTGACGGTCTTCGGCAACGACTTCCCCGCGGACGTCACTGAGGAGCATCCCACCCGACCGACCGGCGTGCCCTACGCCGACACCAAGATCGCTGCCGAGCACCTGTGTCTGGACACCCACATCCGGTCGGACATCGAGGTGACGGTCGTCCGGCCCGGGGACGTCTACGGTCCGCGCAGCCGGCCCTGGACCCTCCTGCCCGTTGAGATGATCAAGAGCCGTCGAGTGGCGGTGCCGACCACCGGCATCCACAGTCCGGTGTACGTCGACGACGTTGTGTCCGGCATCATCGCAGCGGCATCCTCGCCTGCTGCAGCCGGCCAGATCATCACGTTGTCCGGTGGCGTCGGGGTGCCCACTGGGGAGTACTTCGACTACTACGCGCGGATGCTGGGACGCCGATCTGTGCCGCGCCTTCCCCGCTCGGTGATGATCGCGGCCGCCGGCGCCCAATCACGCGCGGCCAACGCGCTAGGCCGGCAGATCGAACTGAGCCCCGCTGCCGTGCGCTACCTCGCCGACCGCCGCGGGACCTACTCCATCGCCAAAGCCCGCGATCTGCTCGGCTGGACGCCGCAGGTCGGCCTCGACGCAGGCATGGAACTCACCCGGGCTTGGCTGGGCGAGCAGGGGTGGCTGTAGGTCCCGGCGCAAGGGCCGCGCCCGCCGCCGCATGAAGGTGGCATGGCCCGAGGCTTGATTCAGGAATTTGCCATCTTTGTGCGGCCATTTGCCTGATTTGCGGCATATTCTGCGTTCGCATCCGCACGAACCTGGCAGCAGGGCAGACGCCGTGCCCACTTTCGGCGGCGGCGAGCACCCGAGCCCCGATCGAGCGGAATGAGCCTGCAAGTCCGGACAGCTAACGCACTTGCAGCCCCGGCGGGTGTCCGTGAAGTAGTTTCTGAACGGTGACGGCCACCGTGGACAGCGAGCAGGTTGCGCCTGCGCGCTCGGTGCGGCCCTATGCCCCCATGCTCCTGTCGCTACTCGGGTACCTGCTGCTGCGGGGTCCGGTCATGTTCAACGGGTACCTGTACGCCGACGACTTCGCGCTGCGGTTCTGGGCCTACGACTCGGCGTTGACTCCCGAGTACCTCTTCCGCTCGTACTACGGTCACGTCCAACCTTGGGGTCTGCTGGCGCAATGGGTCCTGCAAGCGGGGTGGCCCGGCTCGTGGACCGCGCTGATGGTGTGGTCGCTGCTCATGCAGCTCGCCACCCTCGCGCTGCTCTGGCGCATCGTCCTGCATCTGACGGGGTCGAACGTCGCCGCGTTCCTGGCGTTCCTCGTGCCTGCGTCGACGATGTTCGTCTTCGAGGTGGGCGTGTGGTGGTGCATGATCATCGAGAGCGCCCCGTACGGCCTGTTCATGATGATCGCCATCTGGGCCCTCATCCGCGCCCTCGAACAACGTCCCGGCCGGTGGTGGGTGTGGTCGGGACTGGCGTTCGGTGCCGCGATCATCTCCATCAGCAAAGGAACGCTCTTCCTGATCGCCATGGTCATGGTCGCGGCCTTCCTGCCCATCGGCACCGCCCGCCGCCGGGGTCTGCGAGCGGCCTTCCGGCTAAACCCGCGGTACTGGCTCGCGCTTACCGGTTTCACGGTGGGCTACGCGCTGTTCCTCAGGGTCTTCGCGCCCATCTCCCGGGATCCCAACTGGGACCTGCTACGTGCCCTGCGCTACGGCCGGGACCTGTTCCTGCTCAACATCGTCAACGGGTCGGCCGGTGGGCCCTGGCTGTGGTTCAGCGCCCAGGGGGAGACCTGGAACGGCGTGCTGGTCATCCCCCGGCCACAGACGTTCCTCTACGTGTTGGCGGTCGTTCTGCTGGTGGCGGTGTTCGTCGGGGTCCGGCTGCTGCGGCCCAATCTGACGGCCTACCTGTTGGGCATGCTGGTCTACGCGCTGGCGCTCACGGCGGTCGCGATGTACGGGCGCGGCGGTTCGGTCGTGGCCTCGACCGGCTATCGCTACACCTCGGACTTCTGGATACCGCTGGCACTGTTCGCAGGTCTGCTCTTCTACCCGGTTCTGGGCGAGGTCCGGCCCTTCTCGGACCGTGCGCTTGCTCTGGCCGCGAGGGGGATCAGGCGCCGCACGGTGGCGCTCACAGCCGGGGTCGCACTGCTCACCTCGAGCCTGGTGTCGGGCTTCGAGCCCTCGCTGCGATGGGTCAACAGTCAGACGAAGGACTGGGTCCAGCAGGCGCGGACGACCGTCGCCCAGACCCCCGCGGATGCCACTTTCCTGCCGCAGAGGACCATGACTGATCTTGTGCATCCGCTGCTGATGCTGCCGTTCGCGAGCACGGAGGTGGTGCTCGCCCCCGACCCCGCATTCCGGCCGTTCGTGGACTACTCGACTGGTGGACTCTATGGGTTCACCACTGACGGCACCGCGGAGCAGCAGTTCGTACCGGGGATCCTCTCGGTGCCTTCGGGCGTCTGTGGCTATCAGGTGGGTGCTGCACCTACGACCATCCCCATGCAGCAGGAGGTTCCACAATGGTCCTTCGTGGCTGAGGTCACCTACCTGAGCTCGGCGGACACCACGGTTGCGATGACGGTGGGACCGACCACGCATCAGGTGCCCATCCGATCTGGATTGCACAACGTCTTCTTCCAAGTGGACGGCCCGGTGTCCGAGGTGACGGTTCGTGCCTCCGATCCGGGGGTGCAAACCTGCATCGACAAGGTGAACATCGGTCCACGGTTGGGGCCGGACACCGAGGAGCCGCTCTACCCACCTCCCGTGTGGCCCTTGCCATGAGCCGGGCGGTCGTAGCCGGTGTGGCACGATCGCGACATGCCTGGCCTGCGTGAGACCCTCCACCGGGTGTGCGCGGGCCCGCACCGGCACGGCGGCCCGACATGAGTTCGGTGTCGTTCGCCAGTCGACGCCGGTTGTCGGCCATTGGGGCGGTGACTGCAACATTCGCTGGCGCAGCAGCGCTGGCGACGGGTTTCGCGCAGAACCCGATCGCGATCCTCGTTGCCCTCATCGCGTTCCTGGCCGCCATCGGGTTCGGGTGGGTGACGCTCACCTCTCGTGGCCCCGCCCGCAACCGCGCAGGCTGGATCACCGTCCTGCTCATGATGGCCGCCCTCATCGCGGCGATCGGTGCCCACAATGACGGCTGGATCATCGTCCTGGGTGGTGTGATGCTCGCGCTGTCCCTGCCGCTGGGCCGCTTTGCACTCGGCAGGGATCGCAAGTCGATTGAGGCGACCACGCCGCCGGGGGTGGTCGTCGCCCCCGCCGTGAAGCCGGTCCTGCTGATCAACCCGCTGTCAGGAGGAGGCAAGGCCGCGCATCTGGACCTGGTGGATGTGGCCCGGGGTCGCGGCATCGAGTGCCATGAGTTCGGCCCGGGGGTCGATCTCGCACAGCTGGCTGCAGACGCGCTCGCTGCAGGCGCCGATGTCATCGGGGTGGCCGGGGGCGATGGTTCGCAGGCCGTGGTCGCCGATCTGGTGAGTGCTGCGGGGGCGCAGTTGGTGGTGGTGCCGTCCGGCACCCGGAACCACTTCGCCATGGATCTGGGGCTCGACCGAGCGGATCCGCTGGCCTGCTTGTCGGCCTTCGGCGAGGCCCGGATGCAGACGATTGACATGGCCCGGGTCAATGGCAAGGCCTTCCTCAACAACGTGTCGATGGGCATCTACGGCGAGGTCGTACAGAGCGCCAGCTATCGGGAGCGCAAGATCGAGACGGCGATCGAGGAACTCCCCGACCTCGTGGAGAAGCCACCGGACTTGCGGTTCACCGGCCCGGACGGCCTGCCTCATACGACCGTGCACGTGGTGCACGTTTCCAATAACCCGTACCTGCTCGATGTGCGCGGCGCCGGCGGCCGCCCGCGCCTGAACACCGGGCAACTGGGGATCGTGACCGCTGAACTGGGAAACGCTGCAGGGGTGACTGAGATGTTCGCGCGGGCAGCCTTGGGGGTGCTCAACTCCTCTCCGGGTTTCAATGCTTGGAACGCCACAACGTTCGAAGTCCACTCGGATGAGCCGATCAAGGCCGGCGTCGACGGTGAGGCGGTGGAACTGGCCTCACCGGCACGTTTCGTCGCGGTGCCGGCATCGCTACATGTGCGGCTGCCACTGGACGCGTTGGGCCGGTCCCCTGCCGCTTTCGTGCCGCAGATCCGGGTGTCCGTGCTCGAGTTGTTCCGGCGGGCGTTCCTGCCGACGAACACCTGGCAGCCGGTGGCACGTCGTTGATCGGGAGCACACCTTAGGCTGTGGCAGGCTGATGCCCATGGTGCAGACGCCGCCGAGCACGGCTAAGGAATTCGTACGCGCCGGAGTGCCGCTGGCTGGGGCGGGGTTGGTCGTGGCCGCCGCGATCCTGGCGATCTATGCGATCATCCCTGAGCCCACCGGGGAGGACCCGCCGTGGCTGGTATTCCTGGTGATCGTCGTGGTCAGCGCCGTCTATCTCTTCGCGGCGCTGATGCTGGTCGTGCGGGTCAACCGCTCAGCCCATCCTCTGCGTACCGGCATCGTCGCACTGACTGTCATGGTGTCGGCCATGGTGGCGATCTTCAGCCTGACCTATCTGAGCCTCAGTATCGACAACCCGAATAACTTCAACACCCCGCTGGACAAGGTCAGCGCGATGTATTTCACGATGACGATCCTGTCGACGGTGGGCTTCGGGGACATCGTGGCGACCACCCACCCGGCCATGATCGCTGTGATGGTGCAGATGGTGGTCGGGGTCACCTTGATCACCGGACTTGCCCGGGTGCTTGTGACCACTGCCCGAACGGCGGCAAAGAAGCGACTCGTTGAGGCCGGCGACCCCCGAGTCGACGACTTAGGCTGACCGGCCCTCGTCGAAGTCGCCGCGCCGCACAGCAGCGGACACCTCCTCCACCTTGGCCCAGATCACCGCCCGCACCTCGGGTGCGTTCATCTCGCCGATGTGGGTGATCCGGCCTTCGATGTGTCCGTCGATGCGCAGGTCGGGGTAGGCGGCCAGGTGGCGGCGATACTCGGCCTCTGTGGAGATCAGGTGGTTGCTCACGCCGGGGAGGTCGATGTGGGCTGCCGTGTAGGGACTGATGAACAACTCGTGGGTGCTGTAGATGTTGGTGACCCGATCCGCGATGGCGGGTAGGTCCTCGTGTAGTTGGGACAGGAATGCTGAACCCTGGGCCATGTCGGTCAAGGCCGGGGTGATGTCGCGCGGCACCCACCGGAACAACCCGGAGACGCGCTTGGCGCTCGCCGACCCGTCCCAGGGAGCCCCGACGCTGATGACATGGACCACCTGTTTGGGATGGTCGACCGCGTAGCGCAGGCTGGCCAGCCCGCCCTGGGAGTGGCCGACGAGTACGACCGGGGAGTCCGGCGCCCTGCCTTGCGCCTCCAGGCCGCGGGCGATGTCGTGGGCGATGTGTTGCTGCGATCTGTGCAGCGGCAGGGTGACGCCGAAGTTGGCCAGCGTGATCAGGAAGGCGTTGGGATGCCGTTCGAGTACCTTGCGCATCATCAACGTCGCGGCCACGCCGCGAATGGTCGTTCCCGCCACGATCGGCACAGCTACTGGCATGGTCGGCCTTCCTGCGGATTTCTCCTCATACTGCAACCAACCGTAGCGATACGCATGCCGTAATCAGGGGTAGCGCAGGCTTATCTCCTCGGCGATGTCGCCGCGTTGGCGGCCCTCGACGTCGATGGTCACGTCGGCGGCTGCCTCGTAGAACGGCAGTCGGGTCCGCATCAGATCGACCGCCGACCGGGTCGCGTCCAGCACGGGCCGGGTGGGATCGCCGGTGACCTTGGCCGCGAGCCTGCCGATGTCGCCCTTGAGGAAGATCACGGTGCCACTGGCTTTGAGCAGTTCCACCTTGCGGGTGCTGAACACCTCACGTCCCGCCTCGTCGAGGTCGACCACCACGCCGCCCCCGGCGTCGATGATCAGACCATCCATGACCGCCAGTTTGGCCACCACGTCGAACTCCGCGTCGCGGAACGCCGCCCAGCCGAACTGCGCCACGTAGTCGGGCACAGTGTGACCCTGCTCGTACTCCACGAGCACATCGGTGGACATCACCGGCCGCTTCGACATGAAGGACAGCCGCCGGGCGATGTTGGTCTTGCCGACCCCGCGCATTCCTATGAGCACGATGTTCACAGGGGTCAGCCTGCCACGAACCGTGATGTGTCCGATGGTGGTGGCCGTGCACCGGCTCATTGGCAGCCCAAACCAGAATCTGCGTGCGCGGCACGACCTGGCTCGAACTACTGCGGGCTCTCCGCAAGCGTGCCCTCGATCCAACCGGTAGCGCTGTGGCCGGTGGCCGGCCTTACGCGGCTTGCGGTGGTGCGCGTGTGGTGGGGGTGATCTCGGGGATGCCGTGGCTGATGGTGATGGTGTAGGTGCCGAAGTGGAGGTCGTGATGACATCGCCTCCGTGGCGCCAGTGGTGGATGTGGTGGGCGTGGCAGTAGCGGGGGGCTCTTCCGCAGCGGATGCAGCCGCGGTCGCGGGCGGTCAGGGCGGTCCATTGAGCCGCTGAGGCGCCGCGTTTGCCCCGGCCCAATGCCAAGGGCACGAACACTCCGGCGCGGTGCACGCCCAGGATCACGGCGATGATCGCGGTGCAGGTGAGCAGGTCGTACAGCCGGGTGCCTAACGCGGAACCGTCCTCGAGGGTGGCGCCGTGCCCGTCGGTGAGGTCTTCCAGATCGATCAGCACCGACAGCCCGGATATCCCGCCTGGGCGGTGGTTGGCTGCCGCGGCGGTGAGCAGGTCGGCGAGGGCGTCTGCGCGGCGCTGTGCGGGGGTGCGGGTGTCGTCGCGGCCGGTGCGGCCCATCAGCGTGGCCAGGGCATCGCGTAGCCGGGCGCCGTGGATGGGGTCGAGGTACCCGTCGAGGCGGAACATGCCGTTGCTGATCTGCGATAGCGATAGTCCGCGTTTGGCGTGTAGTTGCTGGGCGGTGGTGTCCAGCGATTCTGGGCGGCACTGTTCGACCAGTACCTGCAGCACCCGCCGCAGTTCGGCGGGTTCGGTTGTTTCGGCGATGGTGACCACCGCCGCCTCCACGGCAGCGAACCGGTCGATGCGT
>JALOLM010000032.1 GCA_025455985.1 Candidatus Nanopelagicales bacterium
GCGATCAGGCTGTCCGAGACGACGAACAGGATGGCGCCCGCAGCGGTGGTCGGCGAGACGCCCGTGGCCAGAATCGCCATCGCGATCAAGGTCGCCGCGTAGATGCTCACGGGAACCAGCAGCGCGCCCAGGTCGGGCATCAGCAGCCACAAGAACGCGGCACCGTACGCCACGTAGGGCAGGGCCAACCACGGTTTGGTCCGCAGCGGACCCAACAGAGCGTTCGGACGGAAGGCCGCGATGTAGCAGATCTGCGCTCCCAGGAAACCCAGTAGCCCGAGCACGAAGAAGAGCCGCCCGTCACCCATGAGCAACAGGTCCCCGATCCAGGAGAACACCAGTGCGCGTTTGACCCATGTGGCCAAGCGATGTTGCAGTCCGTCCAGTCCGGCCACGAAGAACGCCAGCAATAGCGGCATGAGCAGTGGCTTAACCACCACGCCGAGCAGTTCGAGGTCGGCGAAGCGGGCGAGGGTGCTCAACCCGGCAGCCACAAGGTAGGCCACCAGCCATCCGGGGGCCGAACGCCGGCTGAGCATGCCCCGAGTCTGTCAGTCAGGACTGCTGCGTGCACGTAGAGTCTTTGGCGTGGCGGATTCACCAGACCCCGACCGCGGGATCATGCACATCAGGACCAACCGACTGGGGCTGGTATCGATCCAGGCGAGTGCGCCCGTAGTCGACGGCCGGATCTGGGACGCGGGCCTTGAGTTCACCGTCCGGATCGATCGGGTATCGACGGGAAACCCCCTGCTGGACCCCGAACTGCACGCTCTGATCCATCAGCTCACGAGCGGCACTTTGACGTTCTCGGGAACCCGCGATGGTGACACGTTCGTCACGGGGGCCTCCCGGTTCAGCGACGTGCACGTGCCACTGCCTGCACTGGGCCACATCCACCACCTGGAGGTGGACATCTACGGTCACCTGCGGCTGGCCTGATTTCAGGCGTACATCACGATGGTCTGCTCGGTGTAGGCGACGGGGACGCCATCACGCACGAGTGTTCCGGTCACCGTCGACAACGGCCCGCTACGCCAGTCGGCCTGTGTCCGCAGCCAGGACCACTGCTGACCGTCGACGGAGTCCACGTCGGCGTGGAAGGCGATGTGCCAGCGCACGCTGCTGGCCGCGGTGGGCTTGGTGACAAGCGCCAGCTGCGGCGGCGGCCAGGCGTCGGCGTGGGTGAGCAGAGCTGCGACGCCGCGAGCAGGGCCGCGATTGCGTACGAAACCGCCGGCCACAGCGCGCGACGACCCAGTCATCGGAACGTCGCCCTCCCCCAGCCGGATCTGCATGTTCGCCAGGAACTCGGGCATCAGCCCTTCGATGAAAGGCATCTCGGGGGCGTCTTCGAAATCCTTCTCCACAGCGGGCGCCTCAGGCACCACATCGAGCGGGCCTGCCACCGCGTCCGCGTGGATGAAGCGGGCCACCGCCACTCGGGTGTCCTGGGAGTACATACCCATCTCAAGGTGAGTCAGATGCTTGCCGTGCCGGGAACTCTCGACCGCCAACCGGATCGGGCCGGGTCCCACGGGTTCCAGGAAGTAGGTGTCCATGCTGCGGATCCGGCGTTCGCAGGCGGCTTGGGCACCCCGGGTTGCTCGAGATCGGGCACAACAGACAGTCTTCCACCCGGCAGCGGAAGTCCGTGCCGCCGCTACTCCAGCAGACCGCGTTCCCGCGCCTTGGAGATCGCCTCGTCTCGGTTGGTCGCCCCGAGTTTGACGTACAGCCGGCGCAGCCTCGTCTTCACGGTGTTGATCGACACGCCGAGGGTCTGCGCGATCTCGGCGTTCTTCGCCCTCGTCGGCAGCAGCGCTACAAGTTGCAGCTCCCCGCGACTCAAACTCGCCGACCAGCCGCTCGGTGGTGTGTACGACTTCCGGGCGGGCCGTACCTGCATCAGCCAAAGCAGGTTGTCGTCCTGATCTTCGAGCGCGGTCTCCTCGGCGAATTCGAGCATGCCCGGTATCGACGGGTGCAACAGCTGAGCGATCCCGTTCTTGTGCGCGAGTTGAGCCGCGCGGCGCAGGTGACCCTGAGCCATCCGACGGCTCGCGTTCCTGTGAACCGCCGCGAGCAACAGGTGCTTCTCCGCCTGCGTGCGCGCCGACTTGCCAGTTACGCTGTCCAGTGCACGGCGGGCAACGCCCGGCTGCCGGTCCAACCCTGACCGGGCCGCAAGCAGCGTCTTCGCATCCGAGGGCGGTAGTTGCTGGATGATCCGTTCAGCACGCACCCTGTCCCCGGCAGCGAGGTGGGCCAAGGCCTGCATCTGGTCGAGCACGACCGTCATCGCCGATCCCGGGCACTCAGCGATCGCGATTGAGCCTGCCCGCCCCAGGGTCCGCAGGGCCGCGCCGGAGTCACCCATCAGCAGATGGGCTCGGGCGATCGTGGACAGCGCCCACACGATCTCCCCTTTGTGGTTGCGGGCCTCAGCGGCCTCCACAACACGACTAGCATCCTCGATCGCCCCCCGAGAATCACCCGACTCCAGTTTCACAAGGGCCTGCCCCTGCAGCGGTGCGAACTGGCTCACGGCCACTGGATCGAGCCCGGCCTTGTGCAGCCAGGAAAGGCAGGCGTCCACACGCGTGGCGGCCATCAGTACACGACCGGAGACCGCGTCCAACAGGGCCCGCAGACCGTTCAACTGCGACTCCCGGATCACATCGTTCGGGAACGGCATGTCCTCGATGGAATGCAGAACAGCCATCGCCGCATCCGGTTGTCCTGACCAGAGGTAACCTCGGATGACCAGCAGCGGCGCCAACTGGTTGGCGTCACGCGTCCGGGAATCCGCAGGTGCGTTCATCGCACGAAGCCCGGCTTTGACCATCGTGGCGGGATCAGCGTGGGACCCGGCTAGATATGCGGTCAGCAGAGCGGTTTCCGGCTCCCACGAAACAGCCGACAAGTCGTCGTGATTCGGCTCCTCTTGCCAAGCCTCGTTGGACTGGAGGTCTGTCAAGCGCTGCCGATCGGCCAACTCCGCCTTGAGTCTGCCCAGAGTCGCATCAGCCCGCCTGATGTCGCCGGTGAGCGCCTGGCCCCAACCGATCCTCAGCGAGCTCAGGATCCGGTTGTCCGACGTCGTCGGGATCCGTCCGTACCAATCGAGGACCTGGTCGGCTCGACCTTCGCTGATCAGCGCGGATTCATGGGCGGTGAGAAGCTCGCCTGCTTCGTAAGGACGACCAGAAGCGATCAAGTGGTGCATGGCGGAGTCGATGTCCGCCCTCTCAATGAACCAGTCTGCGGCCGAGGAGTGCTGGCGAACACTATTGGCTGAGAGTCGCATCTTCAGGAACGTGGTCAGCAGTCCATGGCGGCGCCACCACCTCCCGCTGTGCCCCTCCGGCGCAGCAACAGCCTGCAGGTAGGCGTGATCGGCGTCGAGTTCCAGCAGCTTGTCAGCTGCCTCTGGATCTCCCGTGACCGCTTCAACGAGCCCTGCGTTAAGAAGGTCGAGCACGGCAGTGGCGTCTAGCAATTGGCGGTGGGGCGCTTCTAATGAGGCGAACCAGTCACCGAAAAGAACCGAGGTTCCCGATTCCAGCAGCCAGCCAGCACCACCGGCCCCACGGGCATGGCGGGCGCCCGCCACAAGCGCACTCGCCCACCCCTCCGAGGCCTCCACGATCAGCCCTATCTGCTCAATATCGAGCCCGGGTTCGACGCCCATCAGAAGTTCAACCGCCTCATCGTCGCCGAAAGCGAGGTCCGCATCCTCGAAACGTTCGGCCCGCGGCATCCCCGCCAACCGACGGTGGGCGCTCACGGCCAGGCGTGCAGACGTGGGCAGCCTGCTCGCGAGCAGTGTCAGCAATTCGGTCAGCCTCGGATGCCGCGCGGGGCACAGCCCGTCGACCACCAACCAGAGGTGTTGCTCATCGGCGAGCGCATCTATGAGCTCGTCGATATCGAAGCGCGAACCCAACGCGCCCACGCCTGCGACGAACAACTCGCAGGCCTCTTCGTCACCGATGGCGACGTCCAGGCTCAGCCACAAAAAGCGGTCGGCGCTGCGGTTCGCAGCCTGCGCAAGAAGGGTTGTCGCGCCGTAGCCGGGAGCCGAGATGATCAGACATGAGCCCCCCGGCGGCGTAGCAAGGATGCGGTCGACCAGACGCGGTCGGGCGACCGCGTCAGGCGGCAGAACTGGGGCTGCCAGCCGGAACGACCGTTCGTCGCGCACGCTTGTCACCCCGACAGGATAACCTCAACGGACCTATGCGTCCCCCCAGGTGGGTGAAAAGGATCTCGTTGCAGCCACCCACTCCCCACGCGCCGGAATTGGGCCGAAACCGAGGTGGCCCAGATGGGGTGACGATGGAATCTGTGTCCTTCATCAGGGCCGAACCGCGTTCACCACTCTCAGGAGTCATCGTGTCCACCAGTACCGCAACACCTGCCTTGTACGCACAGTCTGCGGCCGATGTTGCGCGTCAACTGCACGTAGATCCGGTCGACGGACTGACCAGCACACAGGTGGCCGACGCCACCAAGACCTATGGGCCGAACACGCTGACCAAGGACAAGCCACCGTCGGTCTGGCAAGTCGCCCTCTCGCAATTCCGCGATCCGATGACTTTGATGCTGGTCGCCGTGGCGGCGGTGTCGTTCGTGATCGCTCAACCGTCAACCGCATGGGTGGTCATCGCGCTGATCGCCCTGAACGTGGTGCTCGGCACCAACCAGGAGATGAAAGCGCAGGCCTCGGTAGCAGCCCTGGCTCAATTGCAGGTCCCGCAGGCGAAGGTCGTGCGCGACGGCACCACCCAGGTGGTGGAGGCGGCCACCCTGGTGCCTGGCGACGTGGTGCTGGTTGAAGCCGGCGACATCCTGCCCGCCGACGGCCGGATTCTCAGCAGCGCATCGTTGGAGACCCAGGAGGCGGCGCTGACCGGGGAGAGCGTGCCCGTACTCAAAGGCGCTGACCCGGTCGAAGGCAGTGACGTGCCTCTCGGTGACCAGTCGTCAATGCTCTTCCAGAACACCTCCGTCACGCGCGGTTCTGCCCGCCTGGTCGTCACGGCGACGGGCATGTCTACTGAGGTCGGGCGTATTGCCGACATGCTCAGCAACGTCAACCGCACGCGCTCGCCACTGCAGATGCAACTGGACGACCTCACCAAGAAGATCGCCCTTGTGGCGTGGGGTGCGCTGGCGATCATTCTGGCTGTCGGCCTGTTCAGGGGGCTTCCCTTCTCCGACCTCATGCTGCTGGGGATTTCGATGGCAATCTCGGCCATCCCCACGGGGTTGCCGACATTCGTACAGTCGATGCTGGCGGTGGGCGCCAAGGAGTTGGCCGGCGCCAAGGCGATCGTGCGGTCCCTGACCGATGTCGAAACCCTCGGTTCGACCAGCCAGATCAACACCGACAAGACTGGCACCCTGACGCTCAACCAGATGACAGCGAGGGCGGTCTTCACCCAGAATCAGTGGTTCACCGTCAGCGGCGAAGGCTACTCGACCAGCGGGGAGACCCGAGGTGTGGCGGGGACAGAGCCGGTCGACATGACCACGGTCGCCTACGTCAGTGCACTGGCCAGCGACGCGACCGTGGACGACGGGGAGGTTGTCGGTGACCCGACAGAACTAGCCGTGGTGGTGCTGGCCGAGAAGCTCGGGGTGTCAGTGACCGAGACCCGTCGCGCGTACCCACGCGTGGCCACGGTCCCATTCGACTCCGACTACAAGTTCATGGCCACCTTCCACCATTTGCCTCTTGAGGGTTCAACCAAGATCGTGGGCCTGGTCAAGGGCGGCCCGGACGTCGTCCTCAACCGGACCACTCGGGTGCTGATGGCCGATGGCCAAATCGAGGAGTTGGGCGATCACCGTCTTGAGATCGACGCAGCAAACGACGAACTCGCCAGTCGGGGTCTGCGGGTACTTGCGTTGGCTTTGCGGGTTGTGCCCGATGAGCAGGAAGGTGCCCTCGTCGACGACCCGATCTCCTTTGTCGAGGAGTTGGTGTTCGTAGCTTTGGTCGGCATCATCGACCCGCTTCGGCCCGAGGCGATCGATGCGGTGAAGGTCGCTCGCGGGGCCGGCATCGACGTGCGAATGATCACCGGCGACCACCTGATCACCGCCGAAGCCATCGGCGCGCAGTTGGGCCTGAGGCAGGGTGGCATGACCGGCACCCAGTTCGCCGCCGCCAGCGACGAGCAGATCACCGAACAGATCGAGGACCTTCACGTCTTCGGCCGCGTATCGCCGCAGGACAAGTTGCGCCTGGTCCAGCTGATGCAGGACAAGGGCATGGTCGTGGCCATGACCGGTGACGCCGTCAACGATGCGGCCGCACTCAAACAGGCTGATATCGGTGTGGCCATGGGATCAGGCAGCGAGGTCACCAAACAAGCGGCCCGCATGGTTCTCACCGACGATAACTTCGCCACGCTGGTCCAGGCGATCTCGTTGGGGCGCAGCATCTTCTCGCGGATCACCTCCTACATCGGCTACCAGATGACTCAGCTGTTCGGACTGGTGTCGATGTTCCTGATCGCCACCGCATTCAACATCAACGACGGCGTGGCGATGCTGCCCCTGCAGGTACTGTTCCTGAACTTCATCATCGCGGTAATCCCCGTGATCATCATCAGCCTGGATCCGCCGGATCCTGCAGTCATGCAGCGGCCCCCGCGCGATCCAAGGGCCCGGATCATGGACAAGGTGACCGGACCCCGGTGGATTATCCTGGGCCTGTTGCTGGGCATCCTTTCGATCGGCGCGGTGGCCTTCGGCCCCGGGGATTCGAGCATTTCGGAAGCCTCGACCCCGGTCACGATGGGATTCATCGTCATGGGCCTGGGCACCGCCTTCGCCGGATTCACCATGCACCGGACACCGGGCTCATCATTCGCGGCGCCCTTCCTGCGCCCATTGGCGCTTACGCTGTTAGCGGTGTTGATCATGCTGTTGAGCACAGAGCTGGGCTTCTTGCAGGCGTGGCTGGACACCGTGGCGCTGACCGGTGGCCAGTGGTTGGTGTGTTTCGGCCTCGCGCTGGTGTTTGCTGCCGTAGTTGAGCTTGACAAAGTCCTGCAACGTCGATCTGAGAGGAAAATCAAGTGACAGAAGCACCACTGCCCAAGGCCGCTCCGGAGGTCTTGGCGTTCTTCAATAGCCCACGACCGAGCCGACAGGAGCGCAGAGCCCTCGGTGAGCAAGTCCGTCGGGACCGTCCGCTGGAGGCGCTGGCGGAGGTCCCTGCCGCCGACAGGCGCAGCGACCCGTTGGCGCTCCTGGCCTCGCAGGAGGAGTCCCGGCTATCGAGCCTCATCACGCTGCGGCACGAGCGGATGACCACAGACGCCTTTGCCTTCCTGCGCGGCGCCGCGCTGATCATGGTCGACGACCTTCACCGCACTCCGCAGTCAGGGATCAACGTGCAGTTGTGCGGTGATGCCCACGTGGCCAACTTCGGAATGTTCGCCTCCCCGGAGCGCGATCTCGTGTTCGACCTGAACGACTTCGACGAGACCAACCCCGGGCCATTCGAGTGGGATGTCAAGCGGCTGGCTGCAAGCCTCGTGGTCGCCGGCCAGGCCAACGACCATAAGGACAAGCAGATCCGCAAGGCCACATTGACCGGAGTGCAGGCATACCGAAAGACGATGGCGAAGCTGTCGCAGATGAAGACCCTGGACGTGTGGTTCGCAACGGTTGACTTCAGCGATCTGTTGTCTGCGGTCAAGGACACCGCACTCGGCAAGGCCGCCAAGAAGGCAGGCGAGAAGGCCTCGAGACGCAGTGGCGACAGCGCGGTGGCCAAACTCACGGAGGTCGTTGACGGCAAGCGTCGCTTCTTGGCCGACCCACCACTGCTCGTGCCAGTACCCGCGGACGACCGGGATCGGGTCAACAAGGACATGGCTGAGATCTACGCCCAGTACTTGGCCACCCTGCCGCCGGACCGGATCGCGCTGCTGACTCGTTTCTCGTTCGTCGACATCGCGCACAAGGTCGTGGGGGTGGGCAGTGTCGGAACCCGCGCCATCGTGTTGCTGATGCAGTCCGGCGATGGTGAGCCGCTGATCCTGCAGATCAAGGAAGCTCAGCAGTCGGTCCTCGAGCCCTACACCGCAGCCAGCCAGTTCCATGACGCCGGCAAACGCGTGGTCGTGGGCCAGCGGGTCATGCAGGCGACCGGCGATCCGTTCCTCGGCTGGTGCAAGGCCGGCGAGTTGGACTTCTACGTGCGCCAACTGCGCGATATGAAGGGCTCTATCGAGACCGTGGGCCTGTCCCCGGAGGCATTGCAGGTCTACGCGCGGATCTGCGGCTCCGTGCTGGCCCGGGCGCACGCCCGCAGCGGCAACTCCTCGTTGATCGCCGGCTACCTCGGCGACGAGGAGACGTTCGACCAGGCGGTTACGGACTTCGCCATGCGCTACTCATCGCTGAACCTGAGCGACTTCGAGGCGCTGAAGGCCACACTGGCCTAATGGCGCTGTTCACCAGGCCCGCTGAGGGGACCATCAAGTTCGCAGTTATCTTGTTGGTGGCAATCATGATCCCGTCGTCGATCGCCACAAGCATCGGCGGCAACGCTGCGGGGATGGCGTTCGGGATCGCATCCGGCTTCACCATGGCCGTGACCCCTTTCGCCACGAACGCCCAAGGGATCGGCTCGGCCTTCCTCGCCGCAGCGCTCGGTGCGATGGCCACGGCCGCTGACGACAGTCCACTTCTGATCGCGGGACTCATGCTGTTGTCTGCCTTGCTGCTGGCCTTGACCAATCAGCATTCCGCCGGGCTCATGACCCTGGCCCCAGCGATTGTGATCATCTTCGGACCGACCTCGTTGGTGATCACCTGGCAGGAGACCTTCCTATATTTGCTGGCGGGTGGGCTGTTCGGCTGGCTGCTGACCCGACTGTTCAAGTTCGAGGCTGAGCCGACCCCAGTTCCGACGGGCGTGGCGTGGCGGCACGCGGTAGTGCTCGGGGTGATGAGCGCGATCACCATCTACTGGGCCTTGGCCAACAACATCAACCACGGCTATTGGGTGACCGTCACCCTCGTAGTGGCGTTGCGGCCGCTACCCGATCAGCGAGCGACCACGCTGCGCGATCGTTTGCTGGGCACGTTGTTCGGCGCGGTGCTGGCGTTCGTGGCCATCGTGGCGCTGCCGAGTTGGGGGGCACTGCTCGTCGCGGCTGTGTGCCTGCCACTGCTGGCCGCGTACTCCATGAGTGGCAACTACTTCATGCAGACGCTCTTCCTGACCCCGATGCTGTTGATCTTCACCACGATCGGGGACGAGGCCGAGGGGATCTCCGCGACCGCCGAGCGCGTCTTCTACACGATCGTCGGGGTTGCGGTGGGGTTTGCCGCGGCGTGGGCCTTGGCGCGGTGGGACCGAGCTGCCGGGGACGCGCCCGAGGTGTCAACGCCGGCCTGAGCGGCCCGCAGCGCACGCGTTAGATGTTGTGTTGTTGGTGAGCGAAAACACGCGTGGATTCACTCACCGATGGCACAACATCTAACGGTTCCGACCAACGGGGAGGGCGAGCGGCCAACTGCGACGGCCCCGCGGCAGCCCGCGCCCGATGCCGCTCGTGGAATACCCCGTGCGAGTATCCTGTTCTGCACCATGAGGAGGGCCCGATGTTGACCGATGAACAGACCAAGAAGGCGCAGATCCACCGCCTGCGCCGGATCGAGGGCCAAGTTCGGGGCCTGCAGAGGCTGATCGAGGACGACAACAACTGCGTGGATGTACTCACCCAGGTGTCGGCGACCACCCGGGCTCTGGAGTCTTTCGCCATACAACTGGTCGAGCAACACCTCCAGGCATGCGTTCAGGAAGCCAGCCAGGACGGGGTCGACCCTGAGGCCAAGGTCATGGAGATATCCGCAGCGATAGCAAGGTTGGTCCGGTCATGAGCGAGCAGGAACTACAGGTACGCGGCATGACCTGCAACCACTGCGTGCACGCGGTGAAGGAAGAACTCGGCGCCCTCGCCGGCGTACAGGACGTGCAGGTGACACTCGATCCCGAAGGCGCCTCCAAAGTCACAGTCGTAGCGCAAGCACCCGTGAGTGATGACGCTATCCGGGCCGCACTGATCGAGGCCGGAGACTACGAACTCGTGTAGTGCCCAGCGGGGTTACAGTGGCGGAGTGGACGTGTCCTTGGTGTTCATCCACGGACGTTTCGCTGATAGCGGCGACTGGGTGGGCGCGATAGAAGAGGGTCTGGCCAAGGCCGACAACGATCCCCTCAGCGACATCGGTGTGACCGAACTCGACTACTCCGACGTGCTGCACGACGTACTTGCCTCGATGCCCGAGCGCGACATCGAGGCCACCCCGCGCGGCGCCGGTTTCGCACATCACCAGCGCATGGTCCGGCTGTCCATGCACCCGTTCACCAACCGGCCGCGAAGCCCCTATGACTTCTTCCCGAAGGAACTCGTCACCCGGTTCCTTATGAGCCGCATGCCCGAGATCCAGCGATACCGAGCCCAGCCCGAGGTACGGGCGGCTGTTCGAGCCCGCTGCCTGGAACAACTACCCAAGGGCGACCTGATCATCGTCGCCCACAGCCTCGGCGCGGTCGTCGCCTACGACCTCATGCACTTCCTGCCCAAGGACACCCATGTCGAACTGCTGCTGACTATTGGCAGCCCGATGGCGCGAAGGGGGTGGCGGGAGACGCTGTCGGAATTCCGTGGCCATTTCCCCACCGGGACCGTATCCACCTGGGTCAACCTGGTCAACAACGGCGACTGGGTGACCGCCGGTGACGGGATCCACTTGTGGTACCACCAGGCCATCGACGTCTACGCCAGCCTGGGAATGGGCATGCACGGTGAGACCCATTACCTGGCCTCCGAACCCGCCGGGGTGGCCATCGGTGCTGCGATCTCCCGCGCGCAGGTACGGCAACAACCATGAGAGCGGCGGTCATGGGGATCGACTGCTCTGATCCGGCCACCACGTGGGGCGTACTTCAGGAGATCCCGGCCGTGGACCTCCTGCTTCTGCCAGAACTCGCCCTTGTCCCCTGGCTGTGTGCCGATCGAAGGGTCGACGCACAAGCGTGGGACGCGGCGGCCGCCGACCAGTTCCCTGAGAAGTTGAACTCACTGGGCGCACGAGTGGTCGTCGGGACACTGGCCCGATCCGGCGAGGACGGCCGCTTCAACGACGCCTTCTGCTGGACCCAGGCAACCGGTGTGCAGATCGTGCACACCAAGACGTACCTTCCCGACGAACCCGGTTTCTGGGAGGCGAGCTGGTACCGGCGAGGTCAAGTGCGGTTCGACGCCTTCGACACCCCTGTTGGCCGCGTCGGGGTGAGTGTGTGCACGGAGATGTGGTTCACCCAGCACGTCTACCCCGACGTGGACCTGGTGCTGGTTCCGCGTGCCACGCCGATCGAAACCACGGACAAATGGCTGGCCGGGGCTTCGACCCACGCCGTCACCTCGGGTGCTTTCTGCCTGTCGAGCAACCGTGCGGAATCGCTGCCTTCCGTGACCATGGGTGCCACCGGTTGGGCGTACGACCCCGAAGGAACCCTGCTGGGCGTCACCGCTTCTGACGACCCCGTTCTTATCGTGGATCTCGACCTCGCACAGGCGCGCACAGCCAAGTCCACCTACCCGCGCTACGTCTCCACCCACTGACGTCAGCACATACCCGCATAGGGTATTGCCAGCCTCGACGTGACTAAGGCTTGCCTGGCTCGGCAGAATGAGTCCTATGACCGAGAAGATGGTGTACGCGTTCACTGAGGGCAACAAGGATCTCAAGGATCTGCTGGGGGGTAAGGGCGCAAACCTGGCGGAGATGACGAACCTGGGACTGCCGGTCCCGTCCGGTTTCACCATCACCACCGAGGCCTGCCGCAAGTACCTGGAGACGGGGACGACCCCTCGGCAACTGCTCGACGAAGCCAGGGCGGCGATCACCGCTCTTGAGGAGCAGATGGGTCGCAAGCTCGGTGACCCCAGCGACCCGTTGCTGCTGTCGGTCCGCTCCGGCGCCAAGTTCTCGATGCCGGGCATGATGGAGACCGTTCTGAACATCGGCCTGAACGACGAGTCGGTGCACGGCCTCGCGGCCCAGTCAGGCAATGAGCGCTTCGCGTGGGACTCCTACCGGCGGCTGATCCAGATGTTCGGCAAGACCGT
>JALOLM010000313.1 GCA_025455985.1 Candidatus Nanopelagicales bacterium
GATCATCTCGTCACCGAGCATGACCGCGCCCTTGGCGCCACCCTGCGCAGATGTGTAGTAGTCGTAGGCGTCCAGGATCAGTTCGGCGTGGTCGTAGTCCTCCTGCCGCGGGGAGAAGACCTCATTGGCCGCCTCCACCTGACCCGGGTGCAGCACCCACTTGCCGTCAAAACCGAGCGCCGCACTGCGTCCGGCCACCCGCTTGTAGCCCTCGACGTCCTTGATCTGCAGGTACGGGCCGTCGATGGCCTGCTTGTCGTGGGCGCGGGCGGCCATAAGGATGCGCATGAGGATGTAGTGGTAGGCGTCACCCACGTCGTAGCCGGGGGGCTGCTCGCCGACGACCAGTGACTTCATGTTGATGCTGGCCATGAAGTCGGCCGGGCCGAAGATGATGGTCTCGACGCGAGGGCTGGCGGTCGCGATGGCGTCGACGTTGATCAGGCCGAGGGCGTTCTCGATCTGGGCCTCGATGCCGATGCGGCCCACCTCGAAACCGTTGGCCTTCTCGATCTGAGTGAGCAGCAGGTCCAGGGCCACGATCTGCTCCGGGGTCTGGACCTTGGGCAGCATGATGCAGTCCAGGTTCTGGCCGGCACCTTCGACCACCTCGACGACGTCGGCGTAGGTCCACTGCGTCGTCCAGTCGTTGACCCGCACCACGCGGACCTTGTCCTCGTAACCACCCTCGTTGAGGGCCGCGACGATGTTCTTGCGGGCGTCGGGTTTGGCCAGCGGCGCCACCGCGTCCTCGATGTCCATGAACACCTGGTCGGCGGGAAGTCCCTTGGCTTTGTCCAGCATCTTCGGGCTGCTGCCCGGCACGGCCAGGTTCGAACGACGGCTACGAAGGTTCTCACTCATGATCCGACGATATCCAGGGGCTGCGCGGCGTGCGTCACACCCCCGACTCTGCGACATCCACGTTGTGCGCCCGAACCACCATGATCAGGCCGACAAGCATCACAGCCAGTCCCAGAACCAGCGACAGGCCGACCGTCTGCCCCAGGAAGATCGCGGCCAGGATCGTTGCGCCGGGCGCTTCGAACAGGATGGCGGTGCTCACAACCGTCGCCGAAGTCCGGTGGACGACCGCGTTCATCACCGAGTGGCCACCGATCTGGGCCACCAGGGTGATCGCCAATATCAACAGCCAGTCGCGCGAGGTGTAGCCAGCCAAGGGCACCCTCGCGAGCAGGCAGACGCCCAGCATCACGACGGCGGCAGCGCCGTAGACAGCCACGGTGTACGAGCCGAGATCGGTCTGGGCTCGAACTCGCTCGCCGAATGCGACGTAGATCGCGGCCAGCACCGCCGCGATCAGCGCCAGCAGCACCCCCACCCACGACCGGCCCTGCAAAGAACCGCCGAAACCGGTGAGAAGCAGCACACCCAGAATGCTCACGCCGATACCGATCCAGACAGCGCGCCCGGGTCGCGCGCCGGTCAGTCGCGCAATGATCGCCGACCAGATCGGCTGGGTCGAGATCATGGCTGTGCTCAGCGCCACTGTCGTCAGCCGAAGTGAGGGGATCCAGGTCGCGAAATGTGCCGCGAGAGCGACGCCGGGAGCGATCGCTGCAGACGAGACCTGGGGGCGCCTACGCGTTGCGAGCATCCACCCGAACGTCAACCCGGTGGCCAGCAGACATCGGTACATCGCGATGGCCAGGGCGGGGGCCGAACAGGCTGCGATCAACGGCGCGGACGCACTGACACAGACGACCGCGATCGCGAGCAGCGTGGCATCGCGGGCGGTCAGGGAACCGATCAGGCCAGGTCCGCCAAGTCGATGACGTTCTTCTTCGGCGGGGCCTTGATGACCACCTTCTTGTTCCACTGCGTGAAGTCCACCTGACTGTCCTCGCCGGTCTCCGGGGCGCTGGTGATCAGCAGCGGATAGGCCTTGCCGGTCGTCGCCACCCACAGCGTCCCGGCCTGACTGGTCACGGGCACGGCCGGCTGGTCCTGCGCGACGGCGACCTCACCGACCTCCGCAGGACCGCTGACCCGCAAGAACTGCTTCATGATCGGCTTCATCGTCGAGGTCTGCCGGAACGACTCCAGCTTGGGGTTGTCCAGGTCGCCTGCCACCCACTTGTCGCCGATCTTCTTCGCCTTCTTCTTGTTGAAGGCGGCCGTCCAGTAGGCCTGGTCACCCTTGATGTAGATGGTTCCGCTGACGACACGGGTCTTCAAGGTCGTGTCACCTGCGGTGCGCTGACCGTCACTAGAGTCCTTGGTGACCACCAGGTCCAGCGCCGCGGCCGGACTCTCTCCGACGATGCGGACACTGCGCGCGGACATGGCCGCCTTCTCGGCTTGCGCGAGGATCTTCTTCGGCCCCAACTGCTCGACACCGTTGGGCTTACCCACGGGTTCGCCGGTCGCCGCCGGGCTCGCGGACTCCGAGGCGGAGGCGCTAGCTGCCGGAGACTCATCGGCGTTGTCGTCGGACCCGGAGCAGCCCGCCGTGGTCACCAGGACCAACACCCCCGCTGTCAGCAATGCCACTCGCATGGCGCGTACCGCCTGTCTTGGTGGGAACCGTTTTCCCAACACGCTACCCAACCGGCTCCACGGATGCCCGTGACCACGCCAGCATGGGGCGATAGCCTGCGCACGTGACCGTCACGCGCGCCTACATCGCCCGACTGCGCGGATCGGCCGTCTTCGACCCCAACGGCGAGCAGTTGGGCAAGGTGCGCGACGTCGTCGTGATCCTGCGGCACGGCACCGCCGCGCCCAGGATCGTGGGCCTCGTCGTCGAGGTCGGTGCCCGGCGGCGGATCTTCCTGCCGATCACCCGCGTGACGAAGATCGACGTCGGTCAGATCGTGACCACCGGAGTGCTTGATCTGCGACGCTTCAAATTGCGGCCCGGTGAGACGCTGGCGATCGGCGAGCTGTTCGACCGAGCTGGCACCCTGCGGTCCAGTGACGAACGGGTGAGAATCCTCGACCTGGCGATGCAGCAGAACGCACACCGGGACTGGGAGATCACCCAGGCCTATGTGCGCAGCGGCGGCAGGGGGCTGGGTCGGCGCGGTCAGACCCGGGTCGTGCCTTGGGGCGAACTCGCAGGCGTGGGGCTGGTCGAGGAGGACCAGGCTGTGGAATCGATGCTTGAGTCGCTGGTGGAGCTTCGGCCAGCAGACGTGGCCAGCATCTTGCACGACCTTCCGGAGAAACGCCGACTCGAGGTTGCCCGGGCGATGGACGACGAGCGCCTGGCCGACGTGCTCGAGGAGATGGCCGAGCACGACGCCGTGCAGATCATGAACGCGCTGGAATCCGAACGGGCGGCCGACGTCCTCGAGGAGATGGATCCGGACGACGCGGTGGACCTGCTCAGCGACCTGGCCCCCGAGCAGGCACGACGTCTGCTGGAACTGGTGGAGCCCGAGGACGCCGAGGATCTGCGGCGCCTATTGCGCTACGACGAACTCTCCGCGGGCGGCATGATGAGCCCCGATCCGGTCATCGTGGGCGACCGTCGCCGAGGCGTTGGCGCAGATCCGCAATCCAGACCTCTCGCCGGCTTTGGCATCGCAGGTCTACGTGGTGCGCCCACCCATGCAGACACCGACCGGCAAGTTCCTGGGTGTCGTGCATTGGCAGCGCCTGCTGCGTGAACCTCCCAGCGACCTGGTCTCCAGGGCCATCGACCGCGACCTCGAGCCATTACCTCCGGACTCACCGTTGCCGATCGTGACCAGGTATTTCGCCGCTTACAACTTGGTGGCTGTGCCGATCGTGGACGACGGCAATCATCTGGTGGGTGCAGTCACCGTTGACGACTTGCTGGACCACATCCTCGGTGACAACTGGCGTGACCAATCCTCCGGGTCCGAGTCATGAGTGACCGCGACAGTTTGGACCAGCCCGCCCGCG
>JALOLM010000314.1 GCA_025455985.1 Candidatus Nanopelagicales bacterium
GAGCTGCGGGGCACCCCGGGCGTCGCAGACGTGAGCCGTGACGGCTTCTCGGTCCTTCACGCCCCCGCGCCTAACGACCCTTTGTTCGGCCAACTCTGGGGTCTGGAGAACAAGGGTTTGAACATCGGTGGGGTCTCACCGTCCACGGCGGGGACCGACATCAGCGCCCTGGACGCATGGAGCAAGACCGTGGGCGACGAGTCCGTCATCGTGGCCGACCTCGACGACGGAATCCGGCCGGATCACCCCGACCTGAAGAACCGGATCTGGACCAATCCCGCAGAGACTGCCGGGGATGGGATCGACAACGACAGCAACGGCATCGTCGATGATGTGATCGGTGCAGACTTCGCCGGGGCTGACGTAGACGCGATCGTCTTCGACAACGATCCAACTGACGATCTGTTCGATGGGGGCCACGGGACACACACCGCCGGCACGATCGCTGCTCAGGGCGACAACGGTGTCGGGATCACGGGGGTGGCGCAGAAGGTGACGATCATGCCCTTGCGGGTGTGCGGTTGGTCCCCTGCCAACAACGGGGTTCTCTGCCGACGGTCCTCGCAGATCGCCGCGATCAACTACGCCGGTGAGAACGGCGCGAAAGTCGCGAACATGTCTCTTGGTGGCCTGTCTTCCGGAACCGGTGACCCTGCGGTCGTTGCAGCGTTTGCCGCGAACCCAGAAGTGTTGTTCGTGATCTCTGCGGGAAATGACGCGAACGACAACGACAGTGCGACGACGACCTTTCCCTGTGCTTACGACCCCTCCACGAGCGGGCAGCCGGGCGCTGTCGACAATATCGTGTGTGTCGCCGCGAGCAACCAGAGCGATGCCCGGGCCAGCTTCTCGAGTTGGGGGAAGACCAAGGTGGACATCGCCGCACCAGGAACCGAGATTCTGAGCACCTACGTCACGAATGAGAAGTTCGACGAGGACTACCAAGGGGCGTTCACGTTCAGCGGCTGGATCAACGACAACTGGAAACTGGCTTCCGCAGCGCCGCTGGTTACCCCGGGCATCACGAATGACACACAAACTCAGGCAGACGGGGTGACACGGGTGACCCGAACCCCGCAGGTCACCGTCAACGGTCCCACGTCGTGCACCGTGACCTTCTTCCGCAAACTCACGAGCAGTGCTGGGGACTTGTTCCAATACCGAGCAGTTGTCAACGGCGTCCCCCAGACGGCTGTCACGGGCAACAACCAGAATCCTGGGATCTTCTCCCTTTCCTTCGACGTTCCTGCGGGCGCCCAACAGGTGGCTACCGCCTTCTCCTTCCAGAAGGGGGCGGGTACCCCCGCCAGCAATGGCGTGTGGATCGACAACACGAGACTGCATTGTTACGTCCCCCCTGGTCAGGAGACAGGCACCAGTTACGAGTACCTGCAGGGCACCTCCATGGCTGCGCCGCACGTGACCGGAGCGGCCGCCTTGTTAGCGGCGTACGAGCCGTCGGCCACCTCCATGCAACTCAAGCAGGCGTTGCTGACTTCGGTGGATCCCGTGGCTCAGTTCAACCCCGCCACCGGAGCCTTCCCCATCTCAAGCGGCGGGCGGCTCAACGCGGACAAGGCGTTGACTGCGGTTGACGCGCTGGTGGCCCCTGGAACGTCGATCACGTCGGGGCCGTCGGGCAGTACGACCGACACAAGTGCCAGTTTCTCGTTCAACTCCGATTCCGCCACGCCCGTGACCTTCGAGTGCCGGCTTGACGGCGGCGGGTTCGCGCCGTGCACCTCGCCGTCCACGGTCAGCGGGCTTGCCGTCGGCGATCACAGCTTCGAGGTCCGCGCCAAGGACCAAGCGGGCACCTTTGATGCGACGCCTGCCAGCGCGGCGTGGACGGTCGCCGCCCCGCCCCAAGCGCCCCCGCCGGTCGAACCTCCGGCGGTCGCCCCGGCGAAGGTGTCCGGGGTCAAGGTCAAGCGCAAGAAGACCTCGGCTGTCGTGTCGTGGCAGTCCGTTTCGGGTGCCACGAGTTACCGGATCCGGATCGGCACGTCGACCAAGACATCGGCGGGAACCTCGATGAAGCTGAAGAAGCTCAAGCCCGGCAAGAAGTACACGGTCACCATCGCCGCTGTCAACGCTTCGGGCCCCGGTCCTGCCGTGAAGGTCAAGATCAAGAAGTTCCGCTGAGGCCGATGACGTTCGGGTGGTTGGTTGACGTTCGTCGTGCGACAGACGTCAACCAACTGCACGAACCCCACCCAACGGCCAGGCCGCTGCCGCCCGACCAAACCTTGATACAAACCGACTCATAGTTATTGACACCTGCTGGTGTCTCGGCGGACAATAGAGGCATGGATTTCACCTCAAAAGCGCAGGACGCCCTTGGCGCCGCGATCCGGCAAGCTGCCGCTGATGGCCACTCCGAGGTAACCCCTGCTCATCTTCTGCACGCCCTGCTTGCCCAAGGCGAGGGCATCGCGGTCGCGCTGCTCGACACCGTCGGGGTCAACCGCCCGGCCCTCGACGCCGACGTCCGGCGTGCCCTTTCCGCCCTGCCGTCGGCCAGCGGCTCCTCGATGGGTCAGCCGAGCCTGTCCCGCACCATGCACGCCGTACTCCAAGCAGCCCAGGACCTGGCCAACCAGCGCGGCGACGCCTACGTCTCCACCGAGCACCTGCTCATCGGCATCGCTGAGAAGCAGCCGGACCTTCTGCCCGTCGAACCGGCGAAACTGCTCGACGCCTTGACCCAGGTCGCCGGTGACCGCCGAGTCACCAGCCAGGACCCCGAGGCCAGTTTCCAGGCCCTCGAGAAGTACGGCGTCGACCTCACAGCGCGCGCCCGCGACGGCAAGATCGACCCGGTCATCGGCCGCGACGCCGAGATCCGCCGGGTCGTCCAGGTCCTGTCCCGGCGCACCAAGAACAACCCCGTGCTGATCGGCGAGCCCGGCGTCGGCAAGACCGCCGTGGTGGAGGGACTGGCTCAGCGCATGGTCGCCGGTGACGTCCCGGAGTCACTCAAGAACAAGACCCTGATCAGCCTCGACCTGCCCGGCATGGTCGCCGGTGCCAAGTACCGCGGCGAGTTCGAAGAGCGACTCAAGGCGGTGCTGGAGGAGATCCAGCAGTCCGACGGCCAGATCGTCACGTTCATCGACGAGTTGCACACGGTTGTTGGTGCCGGTGCCTCCGGCGAAGGCGCGATGGATGCCGGCAACATGCTCAAGCCGATGCTGGCCCGCGGTGAGTTGCGCATGGTCGGGGCCACAACTCTGGACGAGTACCGCGAGCACATCGAGAAGGACCCCGCGCTCGAGCGGCGGTTCCAACAGGTCCTGGTCGGGGAGCCGAGTGTTGAGGAGACGATCGGCATCCTGCGCGGGCTCAAAGAAAAGTACGAGGCCCACCACAAAGTAGCCATCGCTGACGCAGCGCTGGTTGCCGCGGCGACGCTGTCCGACCGCTACATCACCGC
This sequence comes from Candidatus Nanopelagicales bacterium, assembly GCA_025455985.1. GTDB lineage: Bacteria > Actinomycetota > Actinomycetes > S36-B12 > UBA10799 > JADKAV01. The sequence continues at coordinate 3,437 of JALOLM010000314.1, forward strand.
ACGCTTCCTGCCGGACAAGGCGATCGACCTCGTCGACGAGGCCGCCTCCCG
>JALOLM010000033.1 GCA_025455985.1 Candidatus Nanopelagicales bacterium
AGGAAGTGCACGATCCACATCGTGGACATGTCCACGTCGCCCAGGTCAGCGTCGCGGATTAGGGTCGGCGAGGTCCACATGCGGCGCATCCGGATCAGCGCGGCATCGATTGTGCGCAGATCGGCGTCAGTCATGCCCACACCTGCCTGTGCTGCTGCGCCCATTCCTCGAGACGCTGCGGCTCGTGGCCAGTGACGGCGAGGACGTCGTCGGTGACTCCGTCCGCCTTGCCGAGCCGGGCGGCCGAGTAGATCGCAACGGTCACCAGCGCCATCGGCAGGGGCATGTGCAACGTCCGCGTGGCGTGCAGGAGATACCGCAGCGCGCCGGGCCGGCCGTAGCGAATCGGGCGGCCGAGCACGTCGGTCAGGACTGTGCACACCTGCGCGTAGGTCAAGGCCTGAGGACCAGTCGGCGTCCAGGCTGCATTGTGATGGGCTGTCGGGGCCAGCAGCGCGGCCACTGCCACCTCGGCGACGTCGTCCGCGGCTACGAACGACGTGCTTCCGGTTCCGGCAGGCACCATGAGGCAATCCCGGTCGCGGATGTCGCTGACGTGTGTACCGCTGAGGTTCTCCATGAAGAACGAAGGGCGGACGAACGTCCACGCCAGACCGCTACCGCGCAGCCACGCCTCGATCTTCGCGTGGGGCACGACGCGGTTGCGCTCGGCGCCCTGCAGCGACAGCAGGACAACGTGTTCGACGCCGGCTGCCCGTGCCGCCTCAAGAGCGGGAACCATGTCCCGTCTGATGTTGCTCAGTGCCGGTGGCCGCATCAGGAACATCACGCGGATCCCATCGAAAACCGACCACGTGCTGGGGTCGGTGAAGTCAAATCGCGCGGCCTGGGCCTGCGGGTATCGGGCGGCCACCGCTGCGGGGTCGAGGTCCACCGCTTTGGTCGGGGTGCCGGATGCCAGCAGGCGGCTGGTGACTGCGCCGCCGACATTGCCGAGCGCGCCGGTGACAAGAACGGCACCAGGAGACATATATGTATGATACATGTAACTGGGCCAGCGCGATCCGCCGATCGGTTTCCTCTTCTAGCGACTCGGTGCTCTCAGTACGGTCTTCGACGTGTCGACCGGTACCGCGCGTAGCGGCTCAGCGTCGGCGGATCAGCACGCCCTTTGATGTGCTCGACGACGTGCCGTTCGCACCGGTAGCGGTGCTGCGACAGGAAATGCGCTTGCCCACATCGCGGGTCACAGGCTTGTACGTCGCTTTCTTCGCGCCCTTGATCGGCTTTCCGGATCGCAGCCATGAGGTCGTGACGCTCGTCGCACCGGTGAAGGTAGCCGCGCGGCATCGAAGTGTCTGTCCGACGCGGGCCTTGCCCTTCACCTTCGGCTTGGTGGTGGCAGCGGGCTTGAGCGCCGCGGGCGGTGAGCCAGCGGGTGGCGGGCCCGCGGGCGGTGTATCGGTGGGCGGTGTCACCGGAGTGCCGGAGGGTGCGGGGCCCCAGTCGATCGCGCCAGGATTGGGTGACCCGGTGACCTGGACGCGGTTCCCGCCGCCGGTGTCCATCACGTAGAGGTTGGTGCCGTTATCGAGCCAGACGGCGATCTTGGAGCCGTCAGGCGACCACGCGGCATCCCCTGCGGAACCTTGTGCATCGGACAAGCCGCCTGCGATGACGGTGCCGTTCGCCACGAGTTCCGTGGGAAAGGACCCATTCGAGCGCAAGAACAGCAGAGCGCCTCCGGGTGAGACGTCCGGATTTCCTTCATTCATCGGGAAAGCCGTGTTGGTTACGTTTGCTCCGCCCAGTTGGATCAGGTCCTTGTTCACGTTCGTGAAGTAGTACACAGCACCGCTGGATCCCGAGACCGGTGAGAACAGGAAGTCGACGTTGGCAGGTGTGAGGTCGGTGGGATTGGAGCCGTCCGATTCCATGCGGTACACGTTCTGCTTGGCCAGGAACCGTTCGATGTAGATGATCTGCCCAGAGGGCAGGAACTCCGGGTCTTGGCGCGACCCCGTCGTGTGCCCAGCGGTGACATTGGTAGGAGCCGCGGTCGGGGAGCCGTCAGCGGCCACGCCCACGACGTAGATCGAACCGCTCTTCTCGTAGACGATCTTTCGCCCATCCGGCGACCAGCTCGGGTCGTCGCCGCTCGCGACCAGTTGCCGCGGATCTGTCCCGTCGGGATTCATGGTCCAGATCCCACCACTTCGCTCGAAAGCGATCCGACCGTTTTGCCCCGAGAATGCCGCCTGCGACGGCGATGCCAACGAAACCAGCATCGCCGCGACGAAGACGACCCCGCACGTCCTGCGCATGCGGGCATGCTACGCCGGGTTGGGGGATATGTCACACCTCGATCTCGCAGGGAGGGCCGCCGTTCGGTCTAGAGCAACTCCTCCTCGTCGAGGTCCTCAAGCCTGACTTCACCCGCCAAAACCCGGCGCAGAACCTTGCCGGTGTCGTTGCGAGGCAGCTCAACCACCCGGTGGACCTCGCGCGGACGGTGATGCGGCCCAAGCCGTTCGCGTGCCCAAAGCAGCAGTTCTTCATCGGTCACGTCAGAGCCCTCGTTGGTCACGATGTGGGCCACGAGCACCGAGCCGTAGACCGGGTCGGGCCGTCCAGTGACGGCCACGTCGGCCAGATCGGCATGGGTGCGCAGAACATCCTCGACCTCGGTCGGGTAGACGTTCTCACCCCCGGTCACCACCATGTCGTCGGCCCGGCCCTTGATCGTCAATCGTCCCTGGTCGTCGATGCTTCCCAGGTCGCCTGTGGGCACCATGCCCTTCACGGTCCCGCGTGACCCATCGGAGACGTACTCCGCGATCGATGTGCGACTGCGCACGTACACCCGCCCGTCGGCACCGCGGGGCACAGTGCGGCCCTTGCGGTCGAACACCTCCACGCGGACCCCGGGCATCGGCCGGCCCGCCGTGTGGGGATCCTCGCGCAGATCCTCAGGTGTGGCGATGGTGGCGTAGGCCGCCTCGGTGGTCCCGTACAGGTTGTAGAGCACATCTCCGTAGTCGTTCATGAACTTCGTCGCGAGGTCTCCGGGCAGAGCCGAGCCCGAAACCGCCACACAGCGCAATGACGAGAAGTCGTAGCGGCGCTTGGTGGCGGTCGGCAGGTCGACCAGCTTCTTGAGTGTGACGGGCACCGTGATCAGGGTCTCGACCTCGTACGCCGCGATGAGCGCCAGCAACCGCTCCGGGTCCGGGTGTCGCAGGAGGATCTGCGTGTTGTCCATCACGGTGGCCATCCGGTGATGCATCCAACCCCAGGCATGGAACATGGGGGCGGCCACGAGCGTGACCGAACCCAGGCGTGTCGGGAATGCATGCAGCAGTGCCGCGACAGAATCCAGGGGGGCGGTCGTTCGTGACGCCCCGCGCAGGTGATTGCTGGTGGTGCCGCTGGTGAGGATGACGTGTTTGGCGGGCTGCCGGACCTCGCCCACGCTGCCACTCCAGGGCATCGAGTCCAGCAAGGGGATGCCGGCTGGGTCGTCGAGGCCCAGCGACAGCACGTTCTGCGGAATCATCTCCGCGAACTCGCGATCCCGGATCATCATCGTGATGTCGTGGGCTGCACAGACTGTCCGCACCTGGTCCGCGGTGGACCCGGTGTTGAGGTAGATCAGATCCGCGCCGGTTCGGGAAACCGCGACGATCGACTCGGCGTACGCACGCGAGTTTCGGCCCAGGATCCCGACGCGTGTGCCCGGCTGCGCGCCGCGGTCCAATAGCGAGTTGGCTAGTACGGTCGTGCGGTACTCAGCCTCGGCGAAGGTGATCTCCTCCTGAAGGGGGTCATCCACGTCCACGATCGCGATTGCCTCGGGATCGCGCACCGCGCCGAGGGCGAAGCCGAGACCGGGTGTCGTTCCCCACTTGCGCAATGCCGAGAGCATGCGACCGGCCACCAAAGGATTGCGGGGACGGGCCAGACCCGATCGCAGAGCACCGAAGGTTCCGGCTTTCGCTATGTCCGCAGCGTCTGCGACACTGCGCAACGGGTCGAGGGGCCGCATGCCCATATCTTGGCTCAAGGGTCAGAAGGGGGTGCCACCGCATCTATGCGTGTATACGTATAGAGTCTGCACATGGTCTCTGTGGGCGTTCTCGGAGCCTCCGGATACGGGGGCGCTGAGTTACTGCGGCTGCTCGCAGAGCACCCTGAGATGCAGGTCGGGCGGGCTTGGGCCAACCAGTCTGCGGGCCAGTCGCTGGGTTCGCTGCACCCTCATCTTGCGACATTGGCTGACCTTCCTGTGGAGACGTTCGACCCGCAGGCGGTGGACGTCGATTTCGTCTTCATGGCCTTGCCGCACTCCCAGTCGGCGCAGTATGCCGCTGCGCTGTCCACTCCGGTGGTCGACCTCGGTGCGGACTTTCGGCTGCGTGATCCTGCTCAGTGGACGAAGTACTACGGATCGCCACATGCCGGCACGTGGGTTTACGGGCTTCCCGAACTCCCCGGCCAGCGGGAGCTGATCAAGGCGGCTCGCACGATCGCGAACCCCGGGTGCTACGCCACGGCCATCACCGTCGCAGCAGCGCCGCTCAAGGATCTCGTCGACGTCGGTGACCTCGTTGTCGTGGCCGCCAGTGGAACCAGCGGAGCGGGTCGTTCGCCCTCGGTACCGCTGCTGGCCAGCGAGGTGACCTCGGGCGTGCGCGCCTACAAGGTGGGCGGAGTGCACCAGCACACTCCCGAGATCGAGCAGAGCCTGGGCGAAGGGGCACGGCTGAGCTTCACGCCGCTGCTGGCCCCGATGGCGCGGGGGATTCTGGCCACGGTGACGGCCCCTCTGTTGCCCGGCGTGGCGCCCGAGGCGATCGGTTCGGCGCTTGCCGAGGCCTACGCAGATGAGCCCTTCGTGCGGGTTCTGCCGGATGGGCAATGGCCCACCACCCAGATGACCCTGGGCTCCAACAGTGTCGTGTTGCAGTGGGCTTACGACGAGCATGCCGGACGGGTGATCGTCTGCAGCGCCATCGACAACCTGGGCAAGGGCGCCGCGGGCCAAGCGATCCAGAATGCCAACCTGATGCTGGGACTGCCGCAGACAGCGGGCCTGACGGTGAACGGAGTCGCCCCATGAGTGTCACCTATCCGCTCGGCTTCCGTGCGTCGGGCGTAACCGCCGGGCTCAAGAAATCGGGAGCCCCGGATGTAGCAGTGGTCGTCAACGACGGACCGGACGTGCATGCTGCCGCGGTCTTCACCCGCAATCGCATTCAGGCAGCACCGGTGCTGTGGTCCCGGCAGGTCGTGGCGGACGGGGTGCTGCGCGCTGTGGTCCTCAATTCCGGCGGGGCGAACGCCTGCACCGGTCCGGAGGGTTTCGCCGACACCCACCACACTGCCGAAGCGGTCGCCGAACAACTGGGGATCGGTGCCATCGACGTCGCAGTGTGCTCCACCGGACTCATCGGGGAGCGCCTTGACATGCCCAGGCTGCTCGCGGGTGTGCGCGATGCCTTGAACAGGGCCGACGCGCAGGGCGGCGACGACGCGGCCCACGCCATCATGACCACCGACACGGTCGCGAAGACCGCTGTGTTCGAAGACGGCTACCGGATAGGCGGCATGGCCAAGGGCGCGGGCATGCTCGCTCCCGGGATGGCCACCATGCTCAGCGTGATCACCACGGACGCAGTCATTACGGCCCAAGACCTGGACGCAGCACTGCGAGCGTGCACAGCCACCACGTTCGATCGTGTTGACGCCGACGGCTGCATGTCCACCAACGACACGGTCATCATCATGGCCAGTGGCGCCAGCGGGATCGCGGCCAACGATGGGTTCGTCGCCGGTCTGCACGCGGTGTGCGCTGACCTGTCGCGGAAACTGGCCGCCGATGCCGAGGGCGCGAGCAAACTCATCGACGTGCACGTCCGCGGTGCGGCCAGCGTCGACGATGCCGAGCTCGCCGCCAGGGCCGTGGCCCGCAGCGCGCTGTTCAAGTGCGCGATGTTCGGTGAGGATCCCAACTGGGGTCGAGTCCTGTCAGCGGTGGGCACCACCAACGCGGTCTTCGACCCCTTGCACATCGACGTAGCGATCAACGGTGTGATGGTTTGCAGGGACTCCGGTCCAGGAGAACCGCGGGAGGCTGTCGATCTGTCCGGCAAGCAGGTCGCGGTCATTATCGACCTGCACGCAGGTGATGCCGAAGCGACAATCGTCACCACCGATCTGACGACCGACTATGTCCACGAGAACTCGGCGTACTCGACATGAACGACATCGAAACCGCAAGGACCCTCGCCGGCGCACTGCCCTGGCTGAAGACCTTCCACGGCCAGATCGTCGTCATCAAGTACGGCGGTCATGCGATGATCGACGACGCCTTGCGCAAGGCCTTCGCCGAGGATGTGGTGTTCCTCAAGCTGGCAGGCATCAGGCCGGTCATCGTCCACGGCGGCGGCCCGCAGATCAACGACATGTTGTCCAAACTGGACGTCCCGACGCAGTTCGTCGACGGACGCCGGGTCACTACCCCGGAGGTCATGGATGTGGTCCGGATGGTTCTGGTCGGTCAGGTGCAGCGCGAGTTGGTGAGTCTGCTCAACGCCCACGGCCCTTATGCCGTCGGTGTCAGCGGCGAGGACGCGCACCTGCTGACTGCGACCGCCCGCAGCGCCGAACTGGGCCTCGTCGGCGAGATAACCGAAGTGCGCCCGGAGTTCGTCCACACGCTGCTCGACGACGACCTGATCCCTGTGGTCTCCACCGTCAGCCGCAGTGAGGACGGCGCCACCTACAACGTCAATGCCGACTCCGCCGCCGCGTCACTGGCCGTCGCGTTGGGGGCCGTGAAGCTCGTCGTGCTCACAGACATCGCGGGGCTGTACCGCGACTGGCCCGCCTGTGAGCAGTTCGTCTCGCAGATCGGCCCCGACGAACTGCGTGAGATGCTGCCCGATCTGGACTCGGGGATGCTGCCCAAGATGGAGGCTTGCCTCACCGCGCTCGACGGTGGTGTGCGGCGCGCCCACGTGGTCGATGGCCGCATCGCCCACGGAGTGCTGGTCGAGGTCTTCACGGATTCCGGGGTCGGCACAATGGTGGTGAACGAATCATGACCACCTCACAGCAATGGACCGACCGCTGGCGGGCGGTGATGTCGAACAACTACGGCACCCCGCCAGTTGTCGTCGTGCGGGGCGAGGGCGCGTGGGTGTGGGACGCCGACGGCAAGAAGTACTTGGACATGGTTGCGGGGATCGCGGTTAACGCCCTGGGTCACGCACACCCCGCAATACAGCAGGCCGTCGCCTCCCAGATGGCGCAGTACGGCCACGTCAGCAATCTTGCGGCGCACCCTGTCGGGATCGAGCTGGCGGAGCGGCTGATCGAGCTGTCCGGCCGGCCCGGACGGGTCTTCTTCTGCAATTCCGGCGCTGAGGCCAACGAGGCAGCTTTCAAGGTCGCCCGCCTGTCAGGCGCCGGTGATGTTCTAGCTGCGCAGGGATCGTTCCACGGCCGCACGATGGGGGCGCTGTCCTTGACAGGCCAACCCGCTAAGCGGGAGCCGTTCGAGCCGCTGGTCCCCGGCGTTCGCTTCTACGACTACGGCGCCGTACCCGACCTGACCGGCGCCGCAGCGCTCATCGTCGAACCGATTCAGGGGGAGGCTGGAGTCGTCACTGCCCCGGCGGGTTATCTGCCAGATCTGCGGGTAGCCACCACAGATGCCGCGGCTCTGCTGATCGCCGATGAGGTGCAGACGGGAATCGGTCGCACGGGTCGCTGGTTCGCATCGCAGGGCGCAGAGCCCGACATGGTGACGCTGGCCAAGGGCCTGGGCGGAGGTCTTCCGATCGGGGCGCTGCTGACGTTCGGGCCGACCGCCGAACTGCTGGCGCCCGGACACCACGGTTCGACGTTCGGGGGAAGTCCGGCGGCATGTGCGGCGGCCTTGGCGGTATTGCGCGAGATCGAGAGCGGGGACCTGCTGCGCCACGTGCAGGACCTCAGCGCGCGCATCACCACAGAGCTGGAAGCCGCCCCCGGCGTGGAGCGGGTTCGGGGCGAGGGCCTGTTGTTGGGAGTGATCCTCCAAGAGCCGAAGGCCAAGCAGGTTGAGCTGGACTGCCGGCAAGCCGGTCTACTGGTCAATGCAATAGGCGACGAGGTGATCCGCCTTGCCCCGCCGTTGAACCTGACTGTCGAGCAGGCTGACCGCGCGACGTCCATCCTCGCCGAGGCGATCGCATGACCAACATCCTCAACACCCGGGCAGCCCGCCGGGAACTGATCGTCGAGATCATCCGCAGCGGTGCTGTGGGATCGCAGTCCGATCTTGTCGAACTTCTACGTGAGCGCGGCATCGAGGTGACGCAGGCGACCGTTTCGCGCGACCTCGACGAGATCGGCGCGGTGAAGACGATCGCCGCCGATGGCCGGTCGCTGTACGCCGTGCCCGCCGAGGGCGGGGAAGACCGGCTGCAGGCCGACGAACTCGAAGACATCAACGCTCGGCTGATCCGTGTGGCCGAAGACACTATGGTGTCGATCGCGCACAGCGGCAACCTGGTCGTCCTGCGCACACCCCCCGGTGCGGCGCAGTACCTGGCGAGCGCGTTCGACCATTCCCATCTCACCGATGTCATCGGCACCATCGCCGGTGACGACACGATCATGCTCGTGGTCGCCGAATCCAGCACCGGTCAGGCCGTGGCCGACCGGTTGCAGCAACTCATCAAGAACCGTCGATAGGAGAACGACATGTCAGACAGAGTGGTACTCGCCTTCAGCGGCGGCCTGGACACCTCCGTGGCCATCGGCTGGATCAAGGAGCAGACCGGTGCCGAGGTCATCGCGATGGCCGTGGATGTCGGCCAGGGTGGCGAGGACATGGACGTGATCCGCGAGCGCGCGCTGGCGTGCGGTGCAGTCGAGTCCGAGGTCGCCGACGCCCGCGAGGAGTTCGCCAACGAGTACTGCCTGCCGGCGCTCAAGGCCGACGCCTTGTACATGGACCGCTACCCGGTGGTCTCGGCGTTGTCCCGCCCGGTGATCGTCAAGCACCTCGTCGCCGCAGCCCACAAGCACAACGCGAACATCGTCGCGCACGGTTGCACCGGCAAGGGCAACGACCAGGTCCGCTTCGAGGTGGGGATCCGCAACCTCGCCCCGAACCTGCGCTGCATCGCGCCGGTCCGCGACCTCGCCCTCACCCGCGACAAGGCGATCGACTTCGCCGAGCGCGAGGGCCTGCCGATCGATGTGACCAGCAAGTCCCCGTACTCGATCGACCAGAACGTGTGGGGTCGCGCGGTCGAGACCGGTTTCCTGGAAGACATCTGGAACGGACCCACCGAGGAGATCTACTCCTACACGAAGAACCCCGCAGAGCCCCGCGACGCCGACGAGGTGATCATCACGTTCGACAAGGGCCAGCCGGTGAAGATCGACGGCCAGGACGTGTCGATGCTGCAGGCCATCGAGATCATGAACCAGCGTGCTGGTGCGCAAGGTGTCGGGCGGCTGGACCTCGTCGAGGACCGGCTCGTGGGCATCAAGAGCCGCGAGGTCTACGAGAGCCCCGGGCCTGTTGCGCTGATCACCGCACACATGGAACTGGTCAACGTCACCGTCGAGCGCGAGCTGCGTCGCTTCTCGCGCGGGGTGTCCCAGCGCTGGACGGAGCTGACCTACGACGGTCTCTGGTTCAGCCCGCTGCACAAGGCACTGAGCGGTTTCCTCGACGATGTCAACGCCTCGGTCTCCGGCGACATCCGGATGACGCTGCACGGCGGCAAGGCCGTGGTCACCGGGCGCCGCAGCGACGCCAGCTTGTACGACTACGGGTTGGCCACCTACGACTCCGGCGACACGTTCGACCAGTCCTTGGCACAAGGCTTCATCGAGTTGTGGGGGCTGCCGAGCCGTCTGGCCTACGCCCGGGACAACCGAATCCATGGCTGAGGGGAGAACCGGACAGGGGAGTCTGTGGGGCGGTCGCTTCGACCAGCCACCGGCTGCCGCGATGGTTGAGTTGAGCAAGTCCACACACTTCGACTGGGCGCTGGCTCCGTACGACATCGCCCAAGGCGTCGCGCACGCCAACGCTCTGGCCCGAGCGGGCCTAGTCGACGATGCCACCCACCAGGCTCTGCTGTCGGGGCTGGGGCAGCTCGGCGATGAAGTTGCTTCGGGGTCGTTCGTTCCTGCGGAGTCCGACGAGGACGTGCACGGCGCGCTCGAGCGGCGGCTGATCGAGATCGTTGGTGAGGACGTCGGCGGGCGGCTTCGGGCTGGCCGCTCCCGCAACGACCAGGTCGCCACCGACCTGCGGTTGCTGCTGCTCGACGTGTCAACGGCGCTGTCTTCGGACCTCGTGGGATTGTGCGAGGCGCTATTGACCCAAGCCGAGCGCCACAGTGCCGACCCCTCGCCAGGGTTCACGCATCTCCAGCACGCGCAGCCGGTGACCCTCGGGCACGAGATCGGCAAGCACGTCCAGCCATTTCTTCGTGACCTGTCCCGCCTGCGCGACTGGTCGGCCCGAACATCAGTCTCGCCGATGGGGGCTGGCGCTTTGGCCGGTAACGGCTTGGGCCTCGATCCGGTGGCGACCGCTGCTGACCTGGGCTTCGACACCAGTTTCGAGAACTCCATCGACGCGGTG
>JALOLM010000034.1 GCA_025455985.1 Candidatus Nanopelagicales bacterium
GCCAGCCTCGGCATTCCTGTCCACGGGGCCCACGACAACGGCGGTGATACCGGGCCGTGAGGACGCCGCGGCGATCGTGGCCTGCAGATCCTCACCGTCGAAGACCGGCACGCTGTGCGCGGCCAGCAGTGCCCGCACGTCGACGTCCTGAGGTGTGCCGAAGACACGCTCATAGACATCGGCCAAGGACGCGTCAGCCTGCTCAAGCGAACCGAATATTCCGCCACCGTTGTTGTCGACCACGATCAGGGTCAGATTCGGTCGCGCTTCGCCTGGCCCGATCAGAAGGCCGTTGAGGTCGTACAACAGCGCAAGGTCACCCAGCATCGCGAAGGCGTGCCCACCACCGGCACCCTGGTGGGCGATGGCCGCACCGATAGCGGTGGACACCAGGCCGTCAATGCCATTGACCCCGCGATTAGCGAGGACAAAGGGTGCGTCGTTGCGCACACCGGCCACGGCCTCGATGTCGCGAATGGACCGCGACGATGCCACGAACAGCAGGTCGTTCTCCTCGGCGATGCTCCACAGCGCCCGCGCGACGTGGAGTCCGGTCGGTCCATCAGCGGCATCGAGAACCTTCTCCACCACGCGCTGCGCCGCCGCATCGGCCATGAGCCAGCCGTCGAGCCACTCACTGGACTCCGGCACCTCGGTATCGGTGGGCGGCGCCGGAACCGAACCGAGCACCGCGATGGCCGTACGGGTCGGATCCGGCCAGTCCTGCACCCGCTGCGGCTCGGCATGCAAATGAACCCTGGCCTTGCGGACCAACGCGAGCAGTCCACGGCTGAGGCCGACCTTGCCCACGGTGACGACCACCTCTGGGACGTGTGCAGCCTGGAAAGCGGGATCAGCGGTCAGCAGGCTGGCGTGTGCCAGCGCCACCAACCCAGCTCGGGCCTGACCGGTCGGCTCGCTGTGCAGCGGCCAGCCACAGGACTCCGCCAACTCGACGGCAGCTGCGGCATCTTCGGGGTCGTCAAGGTCGCCGACGATCACCAGACCCTTCTGTGGCAGACCACCCTCGGCCAGGTCGTCCAGGATCTCGTCGATCGGCTCCTGCACGCTGAGCGTGATCCGCCGGTCCATGGCCCAGGTGCGCACGACCTGGACCTCATCGCCGTCCTCGTCGACGAAGGTGATCCCGTCGTGACCGGCCAGGGATTCGATCCAGGCCTCGTCGCCATCAGGCACCAACGGCTCGCGCAACGACAGATTCACGTGCACCGGTCCGCGCTGCCAAGGATGGGTGGCCACCGCGCAGGCACGGGCGACCGTGCTGCGCCAGTAGGCGACGTGCCCCCGGCTGCGGGTGGGTGCTTCGATGTCCACAGACCAGCGCACCACCGAGTCGAACACTCTGACCTGATCGATGGTCTGGTTGGCCCCCGTCTGCCGCAGTTCCGCCGGCCGGTCCGCGCTGAGAACCACGAGCGGCACATTGCTATGGAAGGCCTCGGTGACTGCGGGCAACAGGTTGGCCACGGCCGTGCCCGACGTGGTGATCACCGGCACCGGAGCACCGCCACGCTTTGCCAGGCCGAGGGCAAGGAACCCGGCGCTGCGCTCGTCGATGCGCACGTGCAGAGTCAGGTCGCCACGCGCAGCAGACCGGGCGGCTTCGATGGCCAGAGGTGCACTGCGGGACCCAGGAGCAAGCACGACGTCGTTGACGCCAGACCGCACGAACTCGTCGATGATGACCCGCGCGGCGGCTGTTGAGGGGTTCACATCCCCAACTTTGTCATGGCGGTGGACCCCCCACCCCCGCGGTCAGGCCTCGATGCGCTCACCTGTGCTCGGCGCGAAGACATGCATGTGCTCGTGGGTGATAGCCGGTGTGATCGTGTCACCGATCTTCGGAGGCATCCGGCCATCGCCACGGACAACCACCTGCTCCTCGCCCCCGCCGACGAGCTGAACCCGGCCGTACACGTAGGCGTCCGAGCCCAGCGACTCGACCACGTCCACCACGATCGGCAATCCACCGGATTCGGCGCTGCCCATCACGGTGTCCTCGGGTCGGAAGCCGAGGATCACCGACGACAATCCCTTGCTCGACGCCGCAGCCAGCACATCGCGTTCCACAGGAACCGTCGAATCACCGACCTTGACGCCGTCGGCGGCCAGCGGCACCTCGATCAGGTTCATCGCGGGGGAACCGATGAATCCCGCCACGAAGACGTTGTCCGGGTGGTCGTAAAGGTTCCGGGGGCTGTCGACCTGCTGCAGAACGCCGTCCTTGAGCACCGCGACCCGATCACCCATGGTCATGGCCTCCGTCTGGTCGTGGGTGACGTAGACGGTGGTCGTGCCCAAGCGGTGCTGCAACTGCGCGATCTGCGTACGGGTCTGCACCCGCAACTTCGCGTCCAGGTTGGACAACGGCTCGTCCATGAGGAAGACCTGCGGCTCGCGCACGATTGCTCGACCCATCGCCACCCGCTGGCGCTGACCACCGGACAGCGCCTTGGGCTTGCGCTCCAAGTACTCGGTCAGGTCGAGGATCTTCGCTGCCTCCTCCACCCTGCGCTGGATCTCATCCTTGGAGACCTTCGCGATCTTCAGCGCGAAACCCATGTTCTCCCCCACCGTCATGTGCGGGTACAGGGCGTAGTTCTGGAACACCATCGCGATGTCCCGCTCCTTGGGAGCAAGGTGCGAGACGTCCCTGTTGGCGATCAGGATGCGCCCACCGTCGATGTCCTCGAGTCCGGCGAGCATCCGCAAGGCGGTGGACTTGCCGCACCCGGAGGGACCGACCAGTACAAGGAACTCCCCGTCGGCGATATCCAGGTTGATCGCGTTGACCGCGGGCTTTTCCGATCCCGGGTAGATGCGGGTTGCGTTGTCGTAGACGACACCTGCCATGGTTTCTCCTAACCCTTGGTCCCGCCGGCGGTGAGGCCGGCCACGAGATTGCGCTGTACGAGAAGGAACACGATAACCGCGGGGATGGTCACCAGGATGCCCGCCGCTGTCAGATAACCCCACTCGGTCTTGAACTGTCCGACGAACGTCTGCAAGCCCACCGCCAGGGTCTTCTTGGAGTCCGAGGTCAGGAACGCCGTGGCGTAGGCGACTTCGCCCCAGGCGGTGAGGAACGTGTAGAAGGCCGTGACCGCCAGACCCGGACGGGCCAGCGGCAGTACCAGTCGCCAGAACGTGCCGAACGGCGTCAGGCCATCGATTCGACCGGCCTCATCGATCTCGATGGGGATCGTGTCGAAGTAGCCCTTGAGCATCCACGCGCAGAACGGGACCGCAGTCGTGCAGTAGGCGATCACCAAGCCCGTGAGGTTGTTGAGCAGGCCCAGCCTGGCGAAGATGTTGTAGATCGGCACAATCAGGATCGCCATCGGGAACATCTGCGTGATCAGGAAGCTCCACATCAACTGCCGGTGCCCGGGGAACCGGAAACGGCTGACGGCATAACCAGCGGTGGCCGACAAGAACAGGCCGATGACCATGGTGAACGCGGCCACGATGATCGAGTTCAGGAACCATCGCGGCAGGTCGGTCTGGGTCAGCACGTAACTGTAGTTGGCCAGCGACGGATCCTTGATCACGACCAGTTCCGTGGTGATGGCCTGGTCGTTGGGCTTCAAGGAGGTCAAGAACGCCCAGATCGGGGGCACCAGCGACCAGATCAGGGCGATCAGCAGGCCGAAGTGCAGCCCGAACGTCGCCAGCGGGCTGCGCTGGTCGCGCCGGCGACGCTTCTTCGTGGAGGCCTCACCGGCGGCGACCTCGTGGACAACTGTCTCAGCGGCCATGGCTCACCACACCTCCCCTTGCTTGGCCAGTGCGCGTCTGTAGAAGATCGCGAACACCAGCAGGATCGACAGGATCAGCACACCGTAGGTCGAGGACACCGCGTATTGACGGATGCCCGTGAAGGCCTTGTCATAGGCGAAGACCGGCAGGGTCGCGATGTCGTTGCGCTGCCCCTGTGCGGCCATCAGATAGATGATCGCGAACATGTTGAACGTCCAGATCGAGCCCAGCAGGATCACAGTGGCCGCGACCGTGCGAAGGCCGGGGACGGTCACATATTTGAACCGCTGCCAGGGCGTCGCTCCGTCGACCTCAGCGGCCTCGTACAACTCGTTCGGGATCGACTGCAAGCCTCCGAGCAGCGCCACCATCATGAACGGCACACCCAGCCAGATGTTGACCAGGATGCAGCTGATGAACAGCCAGTTCGTGTCCGACAGCCACGGCACGGCCGGCAGTCCGACGGCGCCGAACATGGAGTTCACCAGACCGTTGTCGGTGAGCATCAGCCGCCACATGTAGGTGGACACGAACGCCGGAACCGCCCACGGGACGATCAGCAGCGCCCGGTAGAGGGCACGGCCGGTCAGGGCCCGGTTGAGCACCAGAGCCAGGATCAGGCCGAGGGTGAAGTGGAAGAAGACGTTGACCACGGTCCACACGACCGTGCGGGCGAAGATCACCCAGAACGTGGAACTGGTCAGCACGTCGATGTAGTTCTTCAGGCCCACGATGTCGTAGGTCGCGGGGATCTGCCGCCCGCCGATGACCTTCGCAACGTTCTTCTCAGTGGCGTCGGTGAAGCTCAGGAAGATGCCTTGGATGAGCGGCCACAGAATGATGACCACCATGACCAGGACCACCGGGGTGATGAAGGCCCAGGCGTACCAGTGCTTGTCCCAGGATCGCCTCAACCGGCCGGGTTTCTTCGCCTCCGGAGCCGGGGCCGCAGGGCTGTCGGCCGTGACTGCACTCATTGTCGCGTCGCCCCCTTGCACATAAAAGGATCGGGTCTGCCGATGCACCGAGATGCACCTGCAGACCCGACCCTAGCGGGAGCGACCCGCCGATTGCGCTAAATCGCCGACTTCAGTCCGTGTAGTCCGGAAGGAACTCGGTCCATGCCTTGGCGATGTTGTCCGCACCCTCCTGGGCACTGACCTTGCCGGTGTACATGTTGATCCATTCCTCATCCATCGCGGTGAAGAACTGTCCGCCCTCGGGGATCCACGCCCGCGGGGTGGCAGTCTCCACGATCGGCTTGAAGGCCTGGACGAACTTGTTCGCCTGCACCTCGGGCTCGTCGTATGCGGCCGTCTGGGTCGGCAGCAGGCCGAGTTCCGAAGCCACGAACGCCTGCGACGTCGGGGAGTTCATGAACGCCACGAACGCCTCGGAGGCGGCCTGGTTCTGGGTGCCCGCGGAGATCACGTAGTTGTGACCGCCGACCGGGGAGCCCTGCTGGCCGTCAGGACCTGCCGGCGTGGTCGCCACGCCCAGGTTGTCCTCGTTGCCCTTGAAGGCCTTGCCGGTCAGGATGTCGGGAACGGACCACGGCCCGTTGATGATCATCGCGACCTTGCCCTCTTTGAACATCGCCATCTGCTGGTTGTAGGCGTCGTTGGGGTCGGGCTTGACGGCAGCGCCGTTGTCGATCAGGTCAAGAGCCTGCTGGAAGCCTGCCACCGACTCGGGGTCGTTGATCAGAATCTTCTGCTCGGCCGGGTCGACCGTGTTGCCGCCGAAGGAGTAGATGTACGGCAGCGTGAAGTAGCCGCCGGTCGCCGAGTACAGGGTGTCAACTCCCTGCAGCTTCTCCGATGCGGCCTGCACCTCTTCCCACGTGGTGGGCGGCTCGACGCCGGCCTTGTCGAGCAGCTCCTTGTTGTAGAGCAGACCCGGGGCGTCGGTGACCTGCGGCACACCGTAGACGATGTCCTCGTACACGTTGCTCGACCAGGGGGTCGGCAGGTACGCGTCGGGGGTGTCCAGAGAGGTGCCGGTCAGCGGCAGCAGGTAGCCCAGCGAAGCGAACTCGGGGGTCCATGCCACCTCTGCCCGCAACACGTCCGGGGCGTTGTCGGCCTGGGCCGCGGTCTTGAACTTGTTCTGGGCCTCGGAGAACGGCACATTCTGGTAGTCGACCGTGACGTTCGGGTACTCGGCCTCGAACTTGGAGATCAGCTCTTTGAAGGTCGGTGCCTCGTTGGTCGAGTCACTGGTGTCCCAGAACACGACGGTGCCCGACGCATCAGCCGGGTTGACAGGTGATGGTGAGCTCTCGGCGCTGTCCCCGCCACTGCTGCAGGCCGCGAGGGCCAGCGGAAGTGCGGCAAGCAGCGCGAGACCTTTGATGCCTTTGCGCATCTACGCTCCTCTTGAAATCTTGGCGACGACCGGTCGGCCGGCGCTTTCCTTTAGGGAGCCCCCACGCCACAACACTTCGCGCATAGGGAAATCCCCCGCCCTAGTTTACCAGCCAGTCAGCCAGGATTAACCCGTTCAGATCACCCGATTTGTCCGGGCGGGGTGAGGTGGGCAGCGGCCCGTTCGAGGCGCCCGGACCACTCTGCGAGGTCCTGCTCGGCCACCTCCAGCGCGTCAGCCGGATGGGGGTAACCAGGGAAGTCGACCGATGCGTCCGTGGGCAGAAGCGGCACAGCGGTGTCCTGGGCGAACAGCACCCCGGTACCCAGACCGCAGTCGCCGGGCGTGTCCGGCAGGCAGCACGCCGCGGCCACCGAGGCCGCCAGACCGAGTGAGGAATCCAGGGCACTGGAGACCACGACCGGCAGTCCCACCCGCTGCGCCACGTCCAGCGTCGCCCGCACTCCCCCCAGCGGGGCCACCTTGAGCACCGCCACGTCGGCGAAACCGGCCACCTCGTCGAAGAGCCGGTCGATGCGGATCGACTCATCCGCGGCCAGCGGGACGTCCACCGCGCTGCGCAGCGCCCGCATGTCCGCTGGCGAGCGCACCGGCTGTTCGGCGTACTCAATGACCAGCGGTGCCAGCCTGCGCAGTTCGGTGATCGCCGTGTCGAGATCCCACGCCCCATTCACGTCTACCCGCAGCGCAGCGGTGGGTGCCACCTCACGGACCGCGGCGACCCGTCGGTAGCCCATGGCATCGCCCACCTTGATCTTCAGGGTCGAACAACGGCTGCTCAGCGCCATGGCAGCGGCTGCATCGGGCTCCACAGCCGGGATGATCGCGTTGACCCCCACCCGCCGCCGGACCGGTTGCGGCCACAGCCCATCGGCCTGCTCCAGAGCGCAGGCCAACCAGCGACTGGCCTGCCCGTCGGAGTAGTCGTCGAACGGCGCGAACTCACCCCAGCCGTGCGTCCCGGAGATCAGACAACCCCGTCGCACGGTGAGCCCTCGGAAAGGGGTCCGCAGGGGCAGGCGGAACGGCAGCAGTTGCCGTTCGCGCAGCTTCACGGACGCTTGGGGAACTTGTCGAACTGTGGGCGGCGGCCCTGCGTGTAGGCGTCGCGGCCCTCCTGGGCCTCCTCTGTCATGTAGAACAACAGCGTCGCGTCACCGGCCAGTTGCTGAACACCGGCGAGGCCGTCGTCGGCGGCGTTGTGCGAGGCCTTGAGCATGCGCAGGGCCAACGGGGACAGGACCAGCATCTCCCGGGCCCACGCCACAGTCTCCTTCTCAAGGTCTGCCAGGGGAACCACCGCGTTGACCAGACCCCAGTCGTAGGCCTGTTCGGCGCCGTATTGGCGGCAGAGGAACCAGATCTCCCGGGCCCGTTTCTGGCCGATCTGCCGCGCCAGCAGGCCGCTGCCGTACCCGCCGTCGAAGGAGCCGACCTTCGGGCCGGTCTGGCCGAAGCGGGCATTGTCCGCCGCGATGGTCAAGTCGCACACGATGTGCAGCACATGCCCGCCACCGATGGCGTACCCGGCCACCATGGCGATCACCGGTTTGGGCAGCCGACGGATCTGGATCTGCAGGTCGAGCACGTTGAGCCGGCCGATCCCCTTGGCAGCCACCTCGTCGTCGCCGATGTAGCCGTCGTTGCCGCGGATCTGCTGATCGCCACCGGAGCAGAACGCCCAGTCGCCCTGACCGGTCAGGATGATGACCCCGACAGTGTCGTCGTCGCGAGCCATGGTGAAGGCGCGCTCGAGTTCGAAAAGGGTCTGCGGCCGGAAGGCGTTGCGCTTGTGCGGACGGTTGATCGTGATCTTCGCGATGCCCTCAGCGGTCTCGTAGCGGATGTCACCGAAGTCGCCCTGGGCGATCCACTGCGCGGCCGGTTCGCTGCTTGAGTACGCGGGATCGGCGAAAGCGGGGCTGTCCTGCTCGACGACCGGCGGCAGCGGGTAACGGGTGCGACTGTCCATTGCTCAAGGCTAAACGCACGCTGGCCGGCACCCGTCGGGACGTCGGGGGTCCACAATGGTGGCCGTGACCCAACTGCCGGACGACTTGGCGGCCGAGGTGGCGGCTGTCCGCATCCGTCGGCATCTGGCCGACGGGGAACAGTTGCTGATGCCGGGCGCCGCAAGCGGGGATTTCGGGGTGATTCTGCGGACCTCGGGGAGTAGCAGAAAGGCCAAGTCGGTGGGCCATTCGTTCGAGGCCGTGCAGTGGGCTGCGTCGACCTCCCGTGAGGTCCTGGGTGACCCCGGGTGGCGCTGGTTGGTCGTCCTTGCGCCGACGTCCACCGGGGGGTTCATGACGGTGGCCCGTTCCGCAGAACCGCCGCTGGTCTGGCCGGGGGCCGGTGGGCCTTTCGACGCGGGACAGTTCCTCAGCTGGTATCCCGGCGGCGCTGAAGCCACGTCAATGGTCAGCACCCATGTGGCCCGCCTGCTGCAAGCCCCCGGTGGTGCCGCGTTCTTGCGGACGATGAGGTGCGTGCTGGTGGGCGGAGGGCCTTTGCCAACAGCCCTGCGTCAGCGGTGCGACGAGGAGGGGATCCGCGCGATCGCCACCTACGGTGCCACCGAGACGCTGGGTGGTTGCGTCTACGACGGGCTGCCGTGGCCGGGCGTGCTGGTTGACGTCGTCGACGGGCACATCTTCATCGACGGTCCCAACGTCGCCGCCTCCTACGTGCCGGGCCCGGAGATCGAACGGCCGTGGCCGAGTGGCGACTTGGGCAGGTGGGCGGATGGCCGGTTGCAGGTGCTCGGCCGCGACGACGACCAGGTGCCGGTCAAGGGTGTCAACCGGCACCTGTCGGAGTTCGAGCGGGAGGCGTTGGCCCGGCCGGGGGTCGTGGAGGCCGTGGCGATCGCGGTTCCGGACGGCGCCGACGGCTACCGTATTGAGGTCTTCGTGGAGGACGCCACCGAGACGTTGCCGCGGCTGAGTACGGGCAAGCCGGATCGTCAGGAGCTGTTCAGGAGGGCCAGTGGCCAGCATCGCCGAGTGGATTGAGGGGGCACGGCCACGCACGTTGCCAGCCGCCCTGGCGCCGGTTGCCGCAGGCCTGGGCGTGACCGGCTACACAGGCACTGCGTTGAGCACTGGCCAGTTGGTCGGACGGGCCCTTCTGGCACTGCTGGTCGCGCTGGCCTTGCAGATCGGCGTCAACTACTTCAACGACTATCACGACGGGGTTCGCGGCACCGATGACGTGCGAGTCGGTCCGGTCCGTCTGGTGGGTCAGGGGCTGGCCCCCGCCCGCCAGGTCCGTCTCGCGGCGGTGGCCAGTCTGGGCCTGGCCGCGGTGGCCGGTCTGGCACTGATCGTGCTCAGCGGGGTGTGGTGGTTGGTTGCGGTGGGAGCTGCGGCCATTCTGGCCGCCTACGGATACACCGGCGGAGCACATCCCTACGGCTATGTCGGCCTCGGCGAGGTGTTCGTCTTCATCTTCTTCGGCCCTGTCGCGGTGTGCGGGACGACGCTGGTCACCGGCGGCGCGGTGTGGCCGGTCTCGGTGGCGGTCTCGGTGCCCATCGGGCTGCTCACAGTGGCGATCCTGGTGGCCAACAACCTGCGTGACCGGCACCTGGATGCCGAATCCGGCAAGAAGACACTCGCGGTCCGACTCGGGGATGAGGGCACGCGCAGGTTCTTCGCGGCCGTGCAGATCTCGGCGTTCGTGCTGATCGCCTGGACTGCGGTGCTGACCACGCCTTGGGCGCTACTCGGTATGGTCGGCGCGATCCCAGCGGTCAAGGCGTCCCAGGAGGTGCTCGAACACGCCTACGGCAAGGGGCTGATCCCGGTATTGCAGCTCAGTTCGCTGGCGCTACTTCTGACCGGTCTCGGTCTCGGCCTTGGGCTGTTCCTGTAGGTCCTGTAGGTCCTGGAGGTCCACGTCGTCCGTGCCCTCGGGCACGTCCACTTCGTCCTCGGCGGCCGCCGCGGCATCGATGCGGTCGTTCATCCTGCCCATGACCCGGCCGAACCCGGCGCTCATGGTCGCGCGGGGCCGGTCGAGCCACACCAGGCTCAGGGCACCGCTGACCAGGAAGGACAGCAGGATCAGCAGGAAGCCTCGCGCCCCGGTCAGGTACAGCAGGCCGCCGACGGCCAGCAACAGAACCAGGCGTAGTCCGGTGTAAACGGCGAAAGCTTGACCAGTACTCACCCGACCAGGGTACGTCGGGGGCTGGGCCGCGACATCGAGGCGGTGCCGACTTGCTCCCTGCGGCGTACCATCAGAACATGTTCAAGGTGATCCTCGTCATCGCCGCCCTCGGCTTGATGATCTTCGCCCTGATCGACCTCTGGCAAGTGCCGGCGGTCGACGTCAAAGGGGGCAACCGATTCTTGTGGACGCTGGCAATCCTGCTGCTTCCCGTCGTGGGCGCGGCTTTGTGGTTGTGGATCGGACGCTCGACCGAGGACTACAACGAGCA
>JALOLM010000035.1 GCA_025455985.1 Candidatus Nanopelagicales bacterium
AACGCGGCCAACGAGCGACTATCCGACGGCGCAGGGGTTAACGGGGCCATTCATCGGGCGGCCGGTCCGGGCCTACCCATTGCCTGCCGTGCGGTCGCTCCTTGCCCCACCGGTCAGGCGCGGATGACCGCCGGATTCGACCTGCCTGCACGGTTCATCATCCACACCGTGGGACCCATCTGGCACGGCGGCGGCCGCGGGGAGGCGGACCTTCTCGCATCGGCCTACCGCAACAGCATCGCCTTGGCCGACGAGCACGACCTGCACACAATCGCCTTCCCCGCGATCAGTTGCGGCATCTTCGGCTACCCGGTCGAGGAGGCCGCCAGAATCGCCGTGAGCACTGTGCGCCAAGCGAAGGTGGGAACGTCAGTCGAGCAGGTGACCTTCGTGTTGTTCACCGCAGACCTGCTGGCGGCCTTCGAATCCGCCGGGTAGGCCTTGCCGACGACCCGCGGCAAGGCGGACAATTTGGCTGTGGCCACTCATGCCACGAACGCCGGCCCGGGCCCCGCGCGCCCGGCAGGTGAAGAACACCCCGAACGCCAGGCATGGATCGATAATCTCAAGGTCCTTCTCATCACCGCGATCATCGCCATCCATGGCCTGCTCAGTTACGCGGGGACCATCGAGGTATGGACATACACCGAGTTCCGGGAGGTGACCTTGCACCCGGCGGTGGAGGGGGCTCTGCTGGTGCTCGTCGCACCGTTCGGCTTCTTCATGATCGCGCTGCTGTTCTTGGTCGCGGGCCTGCTCACCCCGGGGTCGATGGACCGCAAAGGAGTAGGCCGGTTCACGATCGACCGCCTGCTGCGCCTGGGCGTGCCCTTCCTGGTGTTCGTCCTCCTGCTCGAGCCCACCCTCACCTACGCCCTGGAACACCCATTGGGCGACGCCCCGGGCACCTGGACCGAGGAGTACCTCGGGGTGGAGAAGCAGCTGGATACCGGGCCGCTGTGGTTCGTCGGAGTGTTGCTGATCTACTCGCTGGCCTATGCCGCTTGGGTGGCGCTTCGGCCCGCGCGCCCGGGCCCACCGCGGGCAATCACTTTCGGCACGCTGGTCGCGGTCATGGCTGTGGTGGCGGTCGGATCGTTCCTGGTGAGGCTGCTGTACCCCTACGGTTCTGAGGCGGGCCGCAGCGACATGCAGTTCTGGGAGTGGCCCGCGTGCATCGCCGCGTTCGTGATCGGCGTGGTCGGAATGCGTCAAGGCTGGCTGAACGAAGTCCCGGACCGACTGCGAGGCCAGTGTCGCGTAGTTGCCCTTATTGCCCTAGCGGCGATGGCCGGCCTGTTGATGACCGCGGGCCTGTCGGACAACGTGGAGGCGATGATGGGCGGCTGGAACGGGTTCGCTGCCGCGTTCGCCATCGTGGAGGCGCCGCTGACGATCTGCGGACCGATCTGGTTGCTCGCCGTGGCACAGCAGCACCTGGACCGGCGCTATCGGTGGGACACCTTCTTCAACCGCGCCTGTTACGCCGCCTTCATCGTGCAGGGGTTCGTCCTCATCGGAGTCGCCGCCGCCCTGCGGGGTATCGAGGCGCCCGCTGAAGTCAAGGCCCTGGTGGTGGCCGGCGTTGGCGTGGCCGGCTCCTACGCCCTGGCCTGGCTTCTGCTGCAGATTCCCGGCGTCCGGCGCGTGCTGTGACGGTAGCGGCTACTGGCCGCCGCTGACCTGCATCTGGTTGATGTAGCCGACACCCTCGTCGTACTTGCTCTTGACCACCGCAAAACCGTCGGCCCGGCGCTGCTGGGCGTTCTGCTTGGCCTGCTGGTACAGCTCCCGCAGCCGGGTCTTGCGCTGCGCGATGTTCTCGTTGGCCTGTTCCTTGGTGTTGTCGATGCGCTCACCGTAGGTCTCGCGCGCCTGCTCGGCCTGGTCGTCGTACTTGTTGTTCGCCACGTTGAGGTCCGCACGCTTCTCCTGAGCCAGGGTGCTCAGTTGGTCCTGGATCGCCGAGATCTCCTCGCGCAAGTTCTGCTTGACCACAGGGTTGGTGGCCTTGGCCAACTTCTTGCGGGCCTTGTTCAACTGCTTGGTCAGGCTCTGCTGCTTGGATGCGTAGCTGGTGTTGATGCGAGAGATCGCCGCACGACGGTCAGCGGCGATTGCGTTGAGCCGCGACTGCAAGGCCTGCTTGAGCGCTGCCACCTGTCGATTGCGCTTCTGCTTGAGAGCCTGGACTTTCGCCTGTCGGTTCTGGCGGACCTGTCGTACCTGCTGAATCCGCTGCTGGTACAGCGCGCGGACCTTGGCGCTGGCCTTGGCCTTGCGCTTGGACAGTTCGCTGCGGTACTTGCTGATCTGAGCCGCCGTTTGCGGCTGACTCTTCTCGGCGTCGAGCTGAGCCACGTAGGCCTTCAACTCCTGGTACTGCGCGGTGCCGCGGATGTCCTGCGCGGCCGAGGCGCTCGGGGCGGCGGTGAAGGCCAATGCCGGGATGAGGAACAGGGAGATGATCCAACGTCGCATGACCGAAACGTAGCGTCGCGTGGATCAAGATCGACACTTGCGGCGCAAAAGCCAACAAATCACCCGATGCCGAGGCCACTGCAGTCACCGTGCGTAGTTGCAGCGGGCTACGCTTCGGCCCATGTCGCTGCGTGGGTTGCGCCTGACCGCCGCCCTACTGCTGGTGGTCGAGGCGTTGGTGCTCATCCACCCGGTCCTAGCCGTCTCGAACTACTTCGTCGGGGCGGGCACAGTCGGCAAGAGCCTGACCCAAGTACAGGTGGCGGATGTGACGGCTCAGGGCCTGGCCTTCCTGCTCGGCCCGCTCTTCGTGCTGCTTCTGCTGCTGTCGGGGTGGGGTGTCGCGCACAGATCCCGCGGGATCGGCGCCCTGCTGCTGCAACCGGTCGTGCTCGCCCATGCCGCCGTGCCGTTCCTGCGCCCCTTCGGCCTGTCGCCCTGGTTGCTGCTGACCCTCGCGATCATCACCAGCCTGGTGTTGCTGCTCGTATTGCGGCGAAGCGAGGTGGACACCGGCGGGCACAAACGGTGGTGGTGGCTGGCGGCGTTCGGGGCGGGGGCCACGGGCATCGCGATCGTCGGGTCGATGTCCACATCTCTGCCCGCCGACCCGACCGCACTGCTTGCGGCCAAGGGCACCGGCGGTCCGGGGGCAGGTATCGACCTGCCGGCCACGGGGACCCCCCAGAACCCGGCGCTTGCCGACAACCCGTTCAACAGCATTCACAACGACTCGTGGGCTACCGACACCTACTCGCTGCCGGGGCCGACAGATCCGCTGCGGGCTCGCGTCGATTCGCTGTTCACAGGCGGGGACTGCGCCACGATCACGTTCGACCCCCGGGGCCGGTTGATCACGCTGTGCTCAACGTTGACGCGCGTGATTGCACTGGTCGTGGACTCAGCGACCCTGGAGGTCCTCGATCGACAGGTCGTCGGTGAACGCGCACCCAGCCTCACCGACTTCTCCGGAGGCGGCTACTTCGTTCTCGACAGCGAAGACCGGATCGTCTTCCCGGCGCGCGGCGGGACGATCCGGATCCTGGCCACCGCCGCCGGCCTGCAGGAGGTGGGGTTCATCGATGTCGCGGCCACCCTGCTGCCCGACGAGCAGGTCACCTCGGTGCTGCCCGACTGGCAGGGCCGCTATTGGTACGTCGGCTCCCTTGGGACGGTCGGTGTCGTGCGCGACGGGGATCCCTTGGCCATCAACCTGGGCAGCGAGGACATCGAGAACTCGTTCGCGGTGGCCCAGGAGGGGATCTACGTGGCCACCGGCGCGGCGCTGTACCGGTTGGAGGCGGGCATCAGCGGTCCGCCCGAGGTGAGCTGGCGCACGACCTACGACACCGGCAGCAGCCAGAAACCCGGGCAGACCTCGCGTGCAACGGGCACGACCCCCACCGTTTTCGGAGACTCCGTGGCCATCACGGACAACGCAGAGCCGCGAATGAACGTGGTGGTGATGGACCGGCGAACCGGAGAGGTCACATGTGAGCAACCCGTGTTCGCCGACGGCGCGAGTGCCACCGAGAACTCCCTCATCGCGATCGACGGCGCATTGGTCGTGGAGAACAACTACGGCTACAAACCGGCGATCACGTCGACAACGGCTGGGCGCACCACAACCCCTGGCCTCACCGCGATAGACGCCGGCCGGTGCCAGGTCCGGTGGAGCAGCGACATCCACATTCCGTCGCTGGTGTCCAAGGCGACCACGGTCGGTGGTCTCGTGCTGACCTACACGAAGCCGCCCAGCGCGATCGGCGTCGATGCGTGGTACTTCACAGCTGTGGACCTTGCCACCGGCGACGTGGTGTGGACGAGGCGGGCCGGCTCGGGGACGCCGTTCAACAACCACTACGCGGCCGCGTACCTGCACGACGGGGACCTGTTCGTCGGCACGGTCAACGGTTTGGCGGTTCTGCGGGGCTGAACTGCGGCGCGGTCTTACCGGGGCACCTCGATGTCGAGTTCCACAACGACCTCGTCGGCCACCTTCAACTGACCGAGCATCAGCGCGTAGGGCTTGATCCCGAAGTCGGTCTGCCGGACAGGAATACTCGCGGTCGCTCGGCCATCAGCAACGTTGATCTCCGCGACGATCTCGCAGGTGGTGCCGTGGATGGTCAACTCCCCGGTGACGGTCTGCCCGTCGACCGAGGTGGATTCGAACGTCACATCCGGGAAGCGCTCAGCGTCGAGCGTCTTCGCCGCATTGCGCTTGATCAACTGCTTGTCCACGGGTGTCAGCGGCGTGACTCCCCCGGCCCCGGAAACGACCTCCAGACTCGGCAGACCAACACGCAGCGTGACCACCTGCGGGCGGCCGGCGAGCATCCGCACGGTGCCCGACCAATCCGGGAACCTCAGTTGCAGGCGGTGTCCGGCTCGCGATGCCGACCCGGCGACTCCGGTGCGTACCGTCACAGTGCCGCTCGTCAATTCGACGACTTTCTCGTCTCGTCCCACTGGTGCCGTCCTTTGCCGCCGGTTTTCATCAAGACGGTACGCGGTGGTCTCGGCTGCTTTCGAATTCGGTGCACCCCCGGGGTGGTCAAGATATGCAGGTGTCGCGTATGCTGCATTACATGCAGGATGTGCAGATACCCCAGAGCACAATGCAGACACTGCTGAGTGCGCGACAGGTACAGGATGTTCTGCACATCGACCGATCCACCGTCTACCGCATGGCCGAGGATGGCCGGCTGCCCGCGATCCGCGTCGGCAAGCAGTGGCGGTTCCCCGCCGATGACATCTACGGCCTGATCAGCGCCCAGCCGCCGGTCCTCAACACCTCGCCCCTGGACCCCACGGTCGCAGCGGCCATAGCGGATCTGTCCGGCGAGTTGCTCGGCGTCATGATCCTGGTCACCGACATGGACGGCCACCCGATCACCCCAATCGCCAACCCGTGCGCCTGGATGACCGAACACGTCGACGATCCGCACGTTCTGGCCACCTGCATCGCGGAGTGGCAGAACATGGCCGACGACCACACCTTCGAAGCGACGTTCCAGCCAGGCGAATTCGGCTTCGAATGCGCCCGGGCGTTCGTGCGCTCCGGCCGGGAACTGGTGGGCATGGTTCTGGCCGGTGGCGTGAGCCCGGTCGATCACCCGCAACCCGGCTTCTACGAACTCAACCCCGAGGCAAGGCGTCGCGTGCTTGACGCCCTCCCGCGGATTGCCGCAGCACTGTCCCGAACCGCGTCGGCACCGGTCGGCGCACCTAAAGAGGAGAAACGATGAAGAGGCTCTTGATCCTCGGCGCCGGAACCGCCGGAACCATGGCCGCGAACAAGCTGGCCAAGCATCTGCCGGACTGGAAGATCACCATGGTCGACCAGCACCAGACGCACTACTACCAGCCCGGCTACCTCTTCATCCCCTTCGGCGCCTACACCCCCGACGAGGTCGTCAAGCCCACCAAGAAGTTCGTCCCTGAGGGCGTTGAGCTGATCACGGCCACCATCGACCAGGTCTTCCCAGACGACAACAAGGTCGTCCTCGAGGGCGGTCAGGAACTCCCCTACGACTACTTGATCATCGCCACCGGCACGACGCCGCGACCCGACCAGACCCCGGGTATGGAAGACGGCCTGCGCGACAA
Organism: Candidatus Nanopelagicales bacterium; assembly: GCA_025455985.1. Lineage (GTDB taxonomy): Bacteria > Actinomycetota > Actinomycetes > S36-B12 > UBA10799 > JADKAV01. Next base: position 6,094 of record JALOLM010000035.1, read on the forward strand.
CGTTCACGAGTTCTACACCTACGAGGGCACCACCGCCCTGGGCGAGAAGCTCAAGACCTGGGAGGGCGGCAAGCTCGTCGTCCAGATCTGCGAGATGCCGATCAAGTGCCCGGTGGCTCCGCTGGAGTTCACGTTCCTGGCCGACGCCTTCTTCGAGGAGAAGGGCATGAGGGACAAGGTCGACATCACCTACGTCACCCCGCTGGAGGGTGCATTCACCAAGCCTGTGGCGAGCAAGCACCTCGGCTCCATGCTCGATGACCGCAAGATCAACCTGGAGCCGGACTTCATGATCGAGTCGGTCGACGCCGAGGCGGGCAAGATCGTTTCGTTCGACGAACGCGAGATCCCGTTCGACCTGCTGGTGACGATCCCGGTCAACATGGGTGCGGACTTCATCGCCAAGTCCGACATGGGCGACGACCTCAACTACGTACCGGTGGACCCGCAGACGCTGCTCAGCAAGAAGTACGACAACGTGTTCGCGCTCGGGGACGCCTCGGACATCCCGGCATCGAAGGCCGGCTCCGTGGCGCACTTCGCCGTGGACCTGTTCGAGAAGAACTTCCTGGCGCACATCCAGGGCCTGCCGATGACCGAGGCCTTCGACGGCCACGCGAACTGCTTCATCGAATCCGGGCACGGCAAGGGTCTGCTGATCGACTTCAACTACGACACCGAGCCGCTGCCCGGCAAGTACCCGCTGCCCGGCGTGGGCCCGTTCTCGCTATTGAAGGAGACCGAGCTCAACCACTGGGGCAAGTTGATGTTCCGCTGGATGTACTGGAACATTCTGCTGCCCGGCAAAGAGCTCCCGCTGCCCGCGCTGATGTCGATGGCCGGCAAAGAGAAGGAAGCGGTCTGATGACTGCCGTTGCCGTGACCACTGAGGAACGCCTCGACGCGATGAGCGCCCAGATGGACTTCATCGTCGAGGAACTGCAACGCCAGCGCGCAGCCCGCGAACGGATTTCGGAACTCGCCGAGACATTGACACCTGTCACCAAGCAGGCGATGCAGATGGCGACCGATCAGTTGCAGGACATGGATATGTCCAGCGACGAACTCGTCTCGCTGTTGCGCACCTTCGCGGCGAACGTGCCGCAGATGCAGGCGCTTCTGGCCCAGCTCGGGCCGCTGTCGGAACTTGCCGAACAGGTCTCGCATTTGTCGGGCCCCGCCCTGGCCAAGGCCACCGAGGTGTTGGCCGTCGCCGACGACAAGGGCTACTTCGCGTTCGCTCGCGAGAGCAGCAAGATCGCCGACAGGGTGGTCACGGAGTTCACCGAGGACGACGTGAAGGCGCTTGGCGACAACGTGGTGACGATCCTGACCGCGGTCAAGGAGATGACCCAGCCGGAGGTCATGGGCCTGGTCCAGCGCACCGCTTTGAGCGTGCAGGACGCCGAGGACACCCCGATGGAACCGCCGTCTATGTTCGCCCTGTTGAAGTCGATGCGCGATCCGCAAACCCGCCGTGGTCTGGCCAAGGTCATGGCAATGCTGCACACCGTCGGTGAGGAGCACCCGCCGACACCCACCGAAGGAAGGAAGTAGAAATGCCCACCGCGACGATTGCGGGCCACGAGGTCCAGATCAACGACGAAGGGTTCCTCACCGAGTACGACGAATGGTCTGAGGACATCGCAGCCGAACTCGCCGGCAACATCGGCGTCGAGATGACCCCGCGTCACTGGGAGGTCATCAAGTGGCTGCGCGAGGACTACAAGGAGAAGGGCGAGACCGCCACGACCCGCCGCGTGCAGACGGTCGGCGGCTTCCCGACCAAAGAGCAGTTCCAGCTGTTCCCGAAGAAGCCGGCCAAGAAGATGGCCTACATCGCCGGTGTCCCCAAGCCGCACGGCTGCGTGTGAGGAGCGATCATCATGGCTGACGCAATCATCCCGGACTTCGGCGACGACGAGGAAACCGATCGCAAGTTCGTTCTCATCTGCTCCAAGGGCAACCTCGACATGGCCTACCCGGGCCTGGTCCTGGCCAACGCCGCCCTTGGCGAGGGCCTCGAAACGCACCTGTTCTTCACGTTCTGGGGCTTCGACATGATCACCAAGTCGCGGATGTGGGACCTGCAGTTCTCGCCGGTGGGCAACACCGCGATGCACCTCCCCGGCCGCGACACGAAGATGCCGCAGTCCTTGTCACCCATGCCGGGCATGACCCAGATGGCGACGAAGATGATGAAGAAGCAGATCGCGGATCTCGGCATCCCCGAGGTGCCCGACTTCCTCGACCAGATCGTTGCCGCCGGTGGTCACCTGTGGGCGTGCCGGATGTCGGCGGACATGAACAACCTGACCGAGTCCGACCTGCGCGACGACGTCGACGGCATCATCAACGCCTCAGACTTCATCGAGATGACCGAAGGCGCGCAAATCCTGTTCATCTAGGGCTGTAGGGAACCGGCGCTTCCGAGGGGGGCGCCGGTTCGTTGCGTTTGGGCCGCAGCGAGGTGCCGCCAGCAGAAGCCATGCGGTTTTCCGGCAACTAAATCGCCGGATTCCCACATCGCCCCCAGCGGCCGTGACGCACCTCACGCCACCGACTCGGCCCCAGCCCGGCCCCGCAGCGTAAGGTGGAACAAGACCGGTTGGGCATCAGGCTCGACCACGGTCGTGCGCGTCGCCCTTCGAACGGTGGCTTTCTATCCGGGTTTCGCCCGCTTACACCCACGACCACCCGTTCCGATTGGAATTCTCTTGTCATCGACATTCGCCGAACTCGGCGTGCCGAACGCGCTGTGCCGGGCCCTCGCTGCCCAAGGCATCGACGCCCCCTTCCCCATCCAGACCAGCACCCTGCCCGACTCGATCGCCGGTCGCGACGTCCTCGGACGAGGCCGCACAGGCAGCGGTAAGACGATCGCCTTCTGCATTCCCGTGGCCACCCGCCTGGCCGGGCGCACCAGCCGTCCCGGAGCACCTCGGGCCATGATCCTGGTCCCCACCCGCGAACTGGCCAATCAGGTGGCCGACACGATGCGGCCCTTGGCCAAGGCGTCAGGCCTGAGCGTCACCACCGTCGTGGGCGGCGTTTCCCAGAACCCGCAGGTGCAAGCGCTCAAGCGCGGCGTCGACATCCTGGTCGCAACACCGGGGCGCCTCGAGGACCTGATCCGGCAGAAGCACTGCCGCCTGGACCAGGTGGAGGTGTCCGTGCTCGACGAGGCCGACCACCTCGCCGACCTCGGGTTCCTGCCTGCCTCCAAGCGCCTGCTGCAACTGACACCGAAGCGAAGCCAGCGCCTGCTCTTCTCAGCCACGCTTGACGGTGCGGTCGGGGTGCTCGTGCGGACCTACCTGGTCGACCCGGTGACCCACCATGTCGACGCCGCCGCCGCGCCCGTGCCGTCCATGAGCCACCACGTGCTCACCGTCAGCGAGACCGACAAGCCGGCGGTCGTGCGCGAGCTGGTCTCGGGTAAGCAACGCAGCTTGGCGTTCACCCGCACCAAGCATGGCGCCAAGAAGTTGGCCCGGCAGTTGACTGCTTCGGGCATTCCGGCCGTCGACCTGCACGGCAACCTGTCCCAAGCCGCCCGCCAGCGAAACCTGGCCAAGTTCAGCGACGGGTCGGTACGGGTGCTCGTGGCAACCGACATCGCCGCCCGCGGAATCCACGTCGACGGCATCGACATGGTGGTCCACGTCGACCCCGCCGCCGAGCACAAGACCTACCTGCACCGCTGCGGTCGTACGGCGCGGGCCGGGGCCCAAGGCGCGGCCGTGTCAGTTGTGACGAACGCTCAGCGCCGTGACACCGCGCGTATGCTGCGGATGGCCGAGGTCAAAGCCGAGGCCCAGCAGGTGAGCCCGGGCCACGCGATCATCACCGACTTGGTGGGACCGCGAGCACCTCACGTCAAGCCCGAGCCTGTGCAGGCCAAGCCGCCCCAGGCGCGCCCCAACAACCCCCGCCGCCGCCGACCCTCACGAGGTCGCGCCGCCTGATTCTGCATTGGGATGGCAGCCTGGCACAACACCAGCGTCACGCAGGCGGGTAGACGCCCATCTGCTTGGCCTTGTCGGTCTGCCAGAAGATGTCTGCGATCTCGTCGATGTAGGCCACGAGCTGCTCGCCGACGGCCGGGTCCATCGACTTCTTGGCCTCGCCGGCCTGGTGGACGGCCTTCCAGAACAGCTCGTGCAGCTGCGGGAACGCCGCGAAGTGATCGGGGGCGAAGAAGTCCGCCCACAGCACCATCAGGTGGTGCTTGGTCTCCTCGGCGCGCTGCTCCTTGATGATGATGGCGCGGGCGCGGAAGACCTCGTCGTCTGACTCGTGGTACTTCTTGGCGGTCTTCACCACGGACAGGGCCTCGATCTTGGCCTGTGCCGGATCGTAGACACCGCAGTACAGGTCGCAGTGGGCGTGGGCGACGGTGGCTGACGCGAACAACTTGGCGAGCATGGACAACTCCTTCTCCTGGATTCGCTTCGACCCTACAATCATGCGGTGATCGCGCAAAGACGGCAGCCCCTGCGAAGGTTCGTCGTCGC
>JALOLM010000315.1 GCA_025455985.1 Candidatus Nanopelagicales bacterium
CTGGGAGTGTCGGCTGTCAGCGTCCTTGTCGATGTCGACAAACTCCCCGACGGCGCTGTGCTGGACGACGGCACTGTCCTGACCAGCACGCAGTACGACTTGCTGGCCTGTGCCGCTGTGGTCAGCATCATCCTGGGCACCCGCCGGTCGGGCACGTTCGTGCCGCTGGCCTTGGGTCGCACGCGCCGAAGGGCCTCCGCAGCCCAATGGGCGGCTTTGACCGCGCGCGACCGCGGCTGTCTCGGTTGTGGACGCGCACCGAGGTTCTGCCACGCCCACCACATCATCGGCTGGGCGGCCGGTGGTTTGACGGATCTGGACAATTTGTGCCTCTTGTGCCCGAGATGTCACGCGGATCTGCACCATGGCCGCTACACCATCACCATGACCGGAGGGCTGCCAACCATCACCCCCACCAAGCCTCCCGGCCGCCGACGATGATCCCCCCGCCAGCTTCGGCGGCGGGGGAATCTGGATCATCCCGTGGCGCGTTTTTCATACGCTTGCACATGTTCACCTCAGGACTGTTTGTTCCGGGTCGGCTTTCACCTAGACTCCCCGCCATGGGCCACCGCTTGATCACTGCTGCTGTCGCTGGCTGCTTCCTGATTTCGGGACTCACAGGACTCACAGCCCCCGCTGCCAATGCCAACGTCTCAGTCACTTCCAGTGTCGTCACGGCCAAAGCCGGCGACCTCAAATCCAGCCCCTCGCCGCAGGTCTATCTCGACACCGACGGGCAGTTGTTCGGACTCCCAGGCGTCCGTATCGATGACCCCAATGCGAACATCCCGGACTCCACGTTCCAGGGGCAGTTCATCGAGGCGAAGTTCTCCACGTGGCTGCAGGTCGTGGTACTCAACCGGTCCGACCTGAGCCAGGTCTACGCCAAGAACTACTCGTGCCCCCAGGTCGTGGGCCAGCGCCGCTACGACGCCGGCGAGAAGGCTGCTGCCCCATGCATCGCCGCCGTGCAGCAGGACTTCATCAACAACAAACTCGGTGACGGGCACCTCGTCATCGCCACGAACTTCGGGCAGTTCAGCAACGATCAGGCCCCCTACGGTGTCATCAAGGCGCTCAAGCCGATCGGCGTGCAGCCGGTGTGGTGGTGGGGTGCCGACGCACAACTGACCCCGGGTACGTTCTCCGCGGTGGGAGTGCCCGGATCCAAGCCGGGCGAGGCGTACCAGGTGGCGGGCAACTCCGGCACCCGGGATCAAGCCGCCGTCCGTACCCTGCTGGCCCGCAATACGTCCGGCACCTACGACGTCATGCCGAATGACCGGGTGGAATTCGTGACCGACGCCCGGGCCTCAGATGAGAAGACCCACGTGATGCGGATCAACGGCAAGCGGGTGTCTCACGCAATCGACGGGGGTGGGTACCACGTGGCGTGGTTCGACCGAGGCGCCGGTTCCCCCGCACTGATCAACGTCGAGGACGATTTCTTCGCCACCGCCGACCCGAAGAAGGGCCGCAGCGAGGTCGTCCGCATGACCAAGACCATCCGCGATATCGCGAGCACCGACCGGATCGGCTTCGTCGCCTCCGTGGGCCAGCCGATGCCTAAGGACTTCGACTACCAGACCAGCCTGGCTGTGGACGATCTGGTTGACGCGTTGCAGTGGCTCGGCGCCACCCGCAACGGCGCGTACGGCCCGCTGGACAAGAAGACGGCTCGCGGACAGTCGTATTCGCTGGTGGGTCACGGCGACGGTCCTGGCGTGGAGAGCACTCAACTGACCAAGCCCCCGGCCTTGGGCGGAGCCAACAAGTGTCGGAAGGCCAAGCGGAAGTGCCTGCAAGGCGACGTCCCCGGCAAAGTCAGACCGCGGGCGCTGCAGGAGGGCCAGAACGACGCTGGGATCGCCGGCATCCTCAGCCGGGACAACCTGTGGCGTTACGAACCCACGATCACGCTGGATGGCGACACCGATCCGGAGATCCCGCCGGTCAGTGTGGTCTACGACCAGCCCACAGCGTGGCCGGGTGACGACGACGTGGCCTTCAGCAACGCGATCGCCGACATTGGGCAAGCGGCAAACCTGGGCAAGAATCCGCGGGCGCAGTACTGGACGCAGACCTACCGCGCGGCCTACTGGAACAACCGCCTCGACGACGTGCGAGCGGCGACCTTCCAACCGGCTTTGGGCTATACGCAGGCCACGTTCGACAAGGCCCAGGCGCAGTTGGTCCAGGAGATCAAGTGGGTCAAGGAGACCTACGAGTACTACGACGCTCTCGCGAGGCCCTACGAGAAGGCAGGTCTGCAGACCTGGGCGAAGATGACCGCGGTCGCTGACAGCATCAACAACTCCATCGACGTGCCGAAGTCACGCAAGGTGACCGCGGACGTCATGACCATCACGCGAGCGGCGGCCGAACTCGTGGGTGAGTTCCCGGGTGTCGGCAAGGTCGTGAGCCTGACGATGGCCACGTTCGACCTGGCCGCCGAGATCGCCGAGGTAGCCAGCGGTGAGGTGGAGCAAGAGTTCAGCGCTGCGGTTTCGGAACTGGGGGAGAAGACCGCCGACCGCCTTGACGAGGTCAGCACGACGGTCGGCACGAACTTCCCCCGCATCGTCGTCTCGGACTACGCGAAACTCAAGCGGGTGGGTCAGTGCGCCGGCACCTCCAAGGAGTGCGAGGACGCCGACGAGTGGACCCTGACGCCGGAGGGACTCAAGGAGAGTTCGGAACAGTTCAAGAAGTCCATGTCCGTGATGTTCTACCAGTCCCTGCTGCCGGCGAAGTACAAGGCCTTCAAGCTCGACGCGAGCCCCCGCAAGCAGGCCAACACGGCGATCTGCGCGGTCGACCTGAAGGACATTTTCAACGGGAACAAGCCCTGGAAGGACGCCGCGCCGAGGGTGTCGAGCCCCGTGCGCCTGTACGCCTCCCACAACGGTGACGGTCTGTACAACGTGCTTGCCCTTGGAGCCACGAAGAACGAGAATCAGCTGTTCAACGAGCTGAGCTACCCGAGCGCCGGAGCGCTTGAGCCTCTGTTCGGCCTTGGCAAGGAGCAACTCAAGGCCGATCCCGAAGCGTTCATCGAGCGGTCCTGGGACTCCGTCGTGCCGGGCTCCAAGTACGCCTGCGTATGGGACAAGAACGCCAGCGCCACCCGCGACCGGTACCAGCGGCCGAAGCCCTCACCGGGACTCGGGCACGGCCTGACCCGGGACGTCAAAGCCCGGATCTACAACGACACCGGTCGGCGGATGTGGGTTGCTGCCTACTACGACCGGGACGCCAAGCACGACTGGAAGATCGTCGAGCCTGGTGCCTACTCCGAGGGCTACAGCAGCGACCCGTACGTGGTGAACACCCTGCGTATGGGCGTGCTGTTCCATGACCCCGCCCGGGGTACCGGCGACCAGGACGAACTGCTTTTCGAGAATCCCTCGACGTCCAACCCGCGAATCTGGCATCAGCGCACGGATCCCTGGTCGCACAACTTCACGTTCGAGGTCAAACGGCTACCCGTACAACGTGTTCATGAAGCTCGACGATCCCACCTACCACTACTTCTGGTTCACCGCGGCGTACAGTCTGCGGCCCAACACGCCGCTGAGCCCCCCGGGCGAACCGTGGGGCAGGGAGTAGGGGACCGTTCGTACATATTCGCCGGTTGCCAGCGGGTAAACCGTCGGTGAATGCACGATGATGCCCCTATGCGGGTGCCCGTCGTCGAGTGGATCAAGTCCTACCAGATCCGCTACCTCGGCCCCGACCTCATCGCTGGCATCGTCGTCGCGGCGCTGGCGATGCCGCAGTCGTTGGGTTACTCCGGAATCGCTGGAGTGCCCATCCTGGTCGGTCTCTACTCGATCCCCCTGGCACTCATCGCCTATGCCGTTTTCGGCTCATCGCCGCGGTTGGTCGTGGGACCCGTGTCCACGGTGTCGGTGCTGTCCGGGACGTTGGTGGCAGACCTCTCGGGCGGTGATCCCGAGAAGGCCGTCGGCCTGACGGCGGCCCTGGCGTTTGCCACCGGCGGTGTGCTCATCTTGGGCGGACTGCTGCGCCTTGGGTGGGCCGCGGAGTTCATGTCGAGACCGATCGTGACCGGATTTGTGTTCGGGCTGGTCCTGCTGATCGTGCTCGGTGAGATCCCCAGCCTGCTGGGCATGCCGCCGGAGAAGGGTGACGTGCTGGCCCGGGCTTGGTCCATCGCGACCTCCTTGGGCGACATCAATCCGTTGACGGCTGCGATCGGCCTGACGGCACTGGCCATCCTGTTCCTGGGTGCCCGCTTCGTCCCGCGGGTGCCCTGGGGACTGCTGGTCCTCATCGGCTCGATCCTGCTCTCTGGTGCGCTGGACCTGGCTGCCCGCGGCGTGACCACCGTCGGTGCCGTTCCAACTGGCTTTCCCCCCTTCGGCTTGCCCGACGTCGACCTCGGCGATCTCGGTCCGATCGTGACCGGCGGTGTCGCCTTGGCTTTGGTCGGCCTCGCTGAAGGGCTGTCTGCCGCACGCTTGCTGGCCGCCCGGGGCGGCTACACGGTGGACACCGATCAGGAACTGCTGGCCATGGGGGCCTCAAACCTGGGCTCCGGGTTCTCCGGGGGGATGGGGGTCGCGGGTTCGCTGTCGAAGACCGCCGCCGCCGAACGAGCCGGGTCGAAGACGCAAATCACCGGGGTCTCTGCCGCAGTCATCGTTTTCATCGCAATCGTGGCGCTGGCCGGCAGTCTGTCGCCATTGCCCAAGACCGTCCTGTCGGCGATCGTCATTCAGGCCGTTTGGGGTCTGATGGATGTTGCGGCCATCCGGCGTTACAAGCAGGTCCGGCGCAATGACTTCACCTCCAGCCTTGCCGCGCTAGTGGGTGTGTTGCTGCTCGGGCCGCTATACGGCTTGCTTGCCGCTATTGCGCTGGCCGTGCTGGGCCTGGTCTACCGCTCGAGCCGTATTGACATGGAGGTCATGGGCAAGGTTCCTGACGAGAAGGCCGCGTGGGGGAGCATTCGTAACCACCCCGAGCGCAAGACCTACGACGGAGTGATCGTCATCCGCCTGGATGCGCCCTTGTTCTGGGCCAACGCCACACAGATCGCCGATGGGGTGCTTAGCGAGGTTGCCAAGTCTGAAGACATCCATGCGGTGCTGATCGATCTTGAGGCCACCAGTCAGCTCGACACCACCAGCGTGGATGCCCTCGAACTCATCCGTACCCGCTTGGAGCAACAGGGCATCGAGCTCTACCTCGTGCGGGTCTTCTACTTGGCGCGTCAGGTGCTGGCCAAGTCAGGTTTCATCGACGCCCTGGGGGAGGGCCGCATGTGGCACAGCATTTCGGCGGGCGTTCGGGCCGCGCGCAAGGACCTCGGGATCGAGGGGAAATCGCACCCGCAGTTCGACGACGAGAATGGTGAAGATCGGCTCGCACCCGACGAGGAGTCAGCCGGGGGATACACCGACACGGACCTGCCGAAGCAACGCTGGTGGCAGTGAGTCGGTTCAAGGGTGACGGAGTTGCGTCGTCACGACCAGGGAGATGCGCTGTCCGACAAGGTATTCGGGGCAAGTCCTGCTGTGCATACCCGCGGCACCAGCGTTGGTTGATGCTCGGGTAGTTGGTTGACGCTCAAACGGTGACGAGCGTCAACCAACTACCCGAACCCCACCCAACTGCTCGAACATCAACCAACGCGCGCAACAGACGTCGGTCAGTCCTGAGCCCTCGCCCATGATCGAGTTCGCCACGATTCCTATCAGCGGTCAGAGGCCGTGCGGTTTTCGGGCAACCTGGTTGTCGGTTTGCCACATCGCTTCCAAAGGCCACACGCGAAAAGGCGCCGGCGATCGAAACCGTCCGGCGCCCTTCCGCGAGCAGATCACACGACAGGCGGGCTGCCCTTGAGGTGAGGAGTCGGGTCCTGGTCGAACTCGGCGAGCTCTTCCTCGCTCGGGATCTCCGCCTCGACAT
>JALOLM010000316.1 GCA_025455985.1 Candidatus Nanopelagicales bacterium
CCCATGCTCTGGACTCTGGGCTTCCTGGTGACGTTCCTCTTCGGCGGCGTCACCGGCATCATGCTCGCGTCCCCGCCGCTGGACTTCCAGTTGTCCGACAGCTACTTCGTCGTGGCGCACTTCCACTACACGGTCTTCGGGACAGTCGTGTTCGTCATGTTCGCCGGGTTCTACTACTGGTGGCCGAAGATGACCGGCAAGATGCTCGATGAGCGGCTCGGGAAGATCCACTTCTGGCTGCTGTTCTGGGGCTTCCAGATCACCTTCCTCGTGCAGCACTGGCTGGGCACCCAGGGTATGCCGCGGCGTTACGCGGACTACCTGCCCGACGAGGGCTTCACGTTGCTCAACCAGGTGTCCTCGTTCGGAGCGATCATCCTGGGGATCTCGACGCTGTTCTTCCTCTACAACGTCTACAAGACCTGGCGGTTCGCACCGAACGTCACGGTGGACGACCCGTGGGGCTGGGGAGCATCCCTGGAGTGGGCCACGAGCTGCCCGCCGCCGCGGCACAACTTCGTGTCCCTGCCCCCGATCCGTTCGGAACGACCGGCGTTCGATCTGCACCACCCCGAGATCGAGGGGATCCTGTCGCAGACAGTCGTTGATGGTCTTGTCGGTGCTGGGACCCAGAAGGGGGTCGAGCAGTGAAGGTCGGAGGCTGGCTGTTCGCAGCAGGTACGCTGTTCTTCGCGGTCGTAACGGTCGTATACGGCCTTTGGTCCCGCGACTGGGCCGGGACCACCTTCCTGGCCTTCACGGGCCTCATGACCGCCTTGGTGGGCTTCTTCACGCTATACACCGCCAAGCGGCTCAACAACCGGCCTGAGGACGACATGCTGGCCAACCAGGAGGAGGCGGATCCCGACTACGGGTTCTTCAGCCCCCACTCGTGGTGGCCGCTGCCGCTGGGTGCCAGCGCGATGATGATTGCGCTCGGACTCATCTTCGCCACGTGGCTGGCCATCGCAGGGATCGTGTTCCTCATGTTCAGCGTCGTGGGCCTGGTGTTCGAGTACTACCGCCGGGACTTCGCGCACTAACTCGCACCGAATTGTCGTGGATGTCGGTTTGGTCGGCACCAGACGTGACGTGGCTCACGCAACACCGGGGTAGACGCAGGGTTTAGAAACCCCCTCGCGGGTGGCACACTGGAATTGATGGCGTGTTGGTTATTGCACACGCCCCGGTATGCGTAAGGATCTACGCAAGGTCTCTGTGAGGTTTACTGAATGACACAACGTAAGCGGAACATCGCCATAGTCGGTGCCGCCGCCACCGCACTACTCGCGGCGGGGTGTGGTCCGACGCTCATCGCACGCAGCCAGACACCGGAGCAGTCCGCTGTCTCTATGCAGGTGCTGCCGGCTGTGGACCGTAAGGCGCCCGTCAACCAGCCGATTGTGATCGTGGCTGAGGACGGCACTTTGGCGGAGGTCTCCGTGCAGGGGCCGAAGGGGCTCATGAAGGGGTCCTACAACGCCCAGCGCTCCGCATGGACGTCCAAGGCCAAGACCCTCGACTTCGGGACCACGTATACCGTCAATGCGACGGCGACCAACGAGTCGGGCAACCCCACGAGCCTGAACCGCACGTTCAAGACGGTCAACCCGCAGACGCTGGTGAACATCAGCTCCGTGAGCGTCGCCGATGACACGACGGTTGGCGTCGGGATGCCCGTCCGGGTCACTTTCGACGCCCCGGTGAGCAACAAGAAGGCCGTCGAGGAGCAGTTGATCGTCAAGACCTCCAAGCCGGTCACCGGCGCCTGGAGCTGGGAATCCGACCAGGTCGTGGTGTTCCGGCCCAAGAAGTACTGGCCGGCGAACACCAGCATCGAAGTCTCCATGCCGCTGAAGGGTGTCAAGACGAGTAAGGGTGCCTACGGTGCCGCGAACTCCGAGATCACCTACCGGACCGGTGACTCGATGGTCTCTGTGTACGACGCCTACAAGCACACGATGACGGTCAAGAAGAACGGCAAGGTCATCAAGACGTTCCCGGCGACCAGTGGCAAGCCCGGCTTCGAGACCCGCCAAGGGGTCAAGGTCATCTCGGAGAAGCTCGACTTCGTCGTGATGGACGCTGCCACCGGTGGCACCTCCGAGGATGACCCCGAGTACTACCGCCTCGACGTGAACTGGGCCATGCGGATCACCACCTCCGGCGAGTTCGTGCACGCGGCGCCGTGGTCGGTGGGCTCCCAGGGCTACGCGAACGTGAGCCACGGCTGCATCGGAATGTCCGACGCCAACGCCTACTGGCTGTTCCAGAACTCGCAGGTCGGCGACGTGGTGGATGTGCGCAACACGGGTCGGCCACAGGACCTCGGTAACGGCATCACCGAGTGGAACGTGTCCTGGAAGGACTGGCTGCAGAACTCCAAGACCGGTCCTGTGCAGACTGAGAGCATCACGTCCACAACCTGATCCCTCTTTCCCGAAACGCGCTGTCAGATCGCTGACGGCGCGTTTCGGCTTTCTGCCGCACGGCGCAGCTGGTGGATCTTCACGTGAGGGTGTCGTCGGGGCTGGCAGGTGAGAGGCTCCTGGCCTTGGGTCGCCGATCACGATCTGGGGGACAGGCTCGCAGCGCTGCGACGCCCGACCTTCGAGTTGTCCGTGTGCGTTGCTACTCGGCTCCCAAGCGGCGGATAACGCGTGCCGGATTGCCCGCGACGACAACGCGCGCAGGGACGTCGCGGGTCACCACGCTTCCCGCCCCGATGACGCTGGCGTCGCCGATCGTCACCCCCGGCAAGATGATGGCCCCGGCACCGATCCACACATCGTCGCCCACGGTCACCGGTTCTCCGGCCTCCCAGCCCTCGGCGCGTTCAGCCGGGTCCACCGGGTGGGTGGCGGTGAGTACCTGGACACCCGGCCCCAATTGGCAGCGGGCACCGATGCGTATGGTGGCGACGTCCAGCAGGATGCAATCGTAGTTGAGGAACGTCCGCTCGCCGATGTGGATGTATTGGCCGTAGTCGCAGCGCAGCGGGGGAGTCACCGTGACTTCAGGGCCGCACGTTCCCAACAACTGTTGCAGGATCGTGCGACGTTCTTGGACTTCCTCGGGCTTGCTGGCATTGAACGAGGCGAGCAGTTGTTGTGCACGCATGAAGTCGGCGCGCAATTGCGGGTCGTCGGCCTTGTAGGGCAGGCCCTCACGCATCCGCTGTCGCATGTGGGACATCCTGCAACTCTACGACCGGTTCAGCGGGACGCGAAGGCGCTCAGCCCCCGACCTGGGAGCTGGGCGCCTTCGCGCGTATTAGTCGTTGGCCGGGTCGTGCAGAACTGAACCGTCGTGCGCGGTGACCAGTCGGCGATCCTCTTCCATGACCGGTGCCGCTTCCTCAACCTCGTGGCGCAGGTGCTCTTCCGCCGCTTCCAGCTCTGCGCGGGTCGGAAGGGCGATGTTGTCCGCGTAGAAGAAGTTGGACAACTTCGCCCGCAGACGAGCCTTGCGG
>JALOLM010000317.1 GCA_025455985.1 Candidatus Nanopelagicales bacterium
CAGCATGACGCCACCCAGGAACGGGTACAGGCCTTTCATCAGGAAGTCCCGGCCGCTGTCGAACACGTGGTGGCGGTAGAACCAGACGGCGGCGAAGCCAGTCAGCCCGTAGTAGAACGCAATGAGCAGGCCCACGGCGGCGATGGTGTCACCGAGGACGTTCTCACTGACAGCGGTCATCCCGACGTAGAACACGATCGACACGATGCCCATCCAGATCGTGGAGACGGTGGGCGTGAGATACCTGGGGTGGATGTTTGCGAAGGCAGACGGCAGGGCCTTGAACGCGCCCATCGCCAGGCTCGTGCGTGCCGTGGGCAGGATCGTCGTTTGGGTGGACGCGGACGCCGACGACAGCACCGAGAGGATGAGCAGGACCTCCAGCGCCTGTCCGATGAACGAGTCACCGTTCTCGGGGTTTGCAAGTCCAAGGCCCTCGTCGCCGGTCCCGGCGAAAGCAACCGTCGCCACGCTGACGGTCGCGTAGGTCACGAGGAGCAGCAGGGTGGAGATGATGGCCGCACGGCCGGGCGTCTTATCGGGGTCGGATGTCTCCTCGTTGACTGCAACGGCGGTGTCCCAGCCCCAGTAGATGAACACGGCGATGAGCGTGGCGGTGACGAGTGCGCTCAGGCTCATCCCCGAAGGCCAGAGCCAGGAGAGGCTGGGGGTCAGCGAGTCGGCGGTGGCATTGTCCGTGTACACCTTGAAGAGCGCGATGATCGAGAACGCGATCAGCACGACAACTTCGATGCCGAGTAGTGCGTACTGCAGGCGAGCCGAGACCTCGATGCCGCGGTAACAGATGTAGGTCATGATCACGATCCAGATCACGCCGGCGAATGTGGTCCAGAACGTGGATTCGAGCAGACCGTCCCAGCCGAACAGCTGGAATGTGTAGGCGCCGGCGATCTGGGCCAGGTTCGCCATCACGATCACGTCAGCGGCGATGATGCCCCAGCCGCCCATCCACCCGACGCGGGGGCCGAACGCCCTGGTGGCCCAGGTGAAGGTCGTTCCGCAGTCGGGTTCTGCCCGGTTCAACTGCTGATATGCCACGGCGATCAGCAGCATCGGCACGAACGCCAGCAGCATGATCGACGGCGCCTTCTCCCCGACGATCCCGTCACCATTCGCGGTGGCCACGACGAAGCCCAGACTGGCGGCCAGCGAGTAGGCCGGTGCCGTCGAGGCCATGCCGATCACGACCGACGAGACCAGGCCCAGTGCTCCGGACTTCAGCCCCTTGTCCTCAGTGACTTCGGGGAAGCCGATCGGAGCAGCATCATCGATGTGAGACATATACCCTCCCGAGGTGTGGCCACACACTGGGGAGAGTAGTCCCGTCAGGGCCGGTTCTGCCGTTTATCGGGACGCGGGCGGGATCGGACTCACAGGCGGTCGGCCGCCGGATCTCGCCTGGGGGACAGGTTCTTGACGTAAAAGGTCGTGGCATCGGGGTTGTCGTTGTACCGCTCGGTGCGCAGGTAGCCAGAAGACTCGTACAACCGCATCGCAGGAATCAGGGCATCGTTGGTGTCCAGCATCAGTCGACCCATTCCCATGCTGATCGCACAGTCCTCAAGCGCTGCCAGAAGTGCCCTCCCGAGGCCTTCGCCCCGGTGCTCGGGGTGGATCCACATGCGCTTAATCTCACCGATGCCAGGGGACAGTGCACGCAAGCCAGCACAGCCGACGACGGTTTGGGACTGCCTCGCGAGCAGGAATGTCCCGCTGGGCGGCCGGTAGTCATCCAGGCCTGTCGCGATGGACCGCTCATCAATGTGCTCGATGCCGCATACTTGGGCCACTTCCTGCATGTAGCAGTGCAGCGCTTGGCGGGATTCGGCGCTCGAAGGGTCCTCCGGCGTTACGACGACGGGCACGGGGGAAGTCTAGTGCGGCCAGGAATCCGCACAATTTCGGTGGAATCGCCACTGAATCAGTTGCGCAGACCGGCTTTAGGGTTCCAAAACGTTGTGAAAGTTGGTAGCCTGTTGACCAAACAGCATCATCGAGGCGCCAGGAGCGTTCGCAAATGACCCAAGCAGAGCAGCAAGCCACCACCTACCCGCCGCATGACCCCGCCACCAAGCGGACCATCCCGGAGTCGTCGACACCGTTGGACCCCGCCCGCGTGTCCGCGCTCATGGCCCAGGAGTGGGACCGGTTCACGGCCAACACCGGCGGCTCGGCTGCACACCACGAGCGTGCCTCCAAGCCGCTGCCGCTTGGTGTGACTTCCAGCTTCCAGTACTGGGACCCGCACCCCATCGCCATTGAGTCGGCCAAGGGTGCCTGGCTGAAGGACGTGGACGGCCGCGACCTGCTGGACCTGTCCATGGGCTTCGGCGCCATGCTGGTCGGCCACCTGCACCCGACCGTCGTCGAGTACGTGACCAAGGCCCTGGACACGGGAACCCTGTTCGTGACCCCGTCTCCGAGCACCACTGAGGTCGCCGAGCGTTTCCAGCGCCGGTTCGGCCTGCAGCAGGTGCGTTTCGCCAACTCCGGCACCGAGGCCACCATGTACGCGGTGAAGGCGGCTCGTGCGTTCACGAACAAGCACGGAATCGTGAAGATCGAGGGCGGCTACCACGGTGGATACGACGCCCTGTCGGTCTCCGTCAAGCCGGATGTGGCCGACGCTGGCCCCGAGGACGCACCGGTGCCCGTCGTACCTTTCGAGGCTGAGGCCGGCATCGTGCACGTCGTTCCCTACAACGACATCGAGCGGCTCGAGGCCATTCTGGCGGCCCACTCCGACGAGATCTCCGCGGTGGTCATGGAGCCGGTGCTTGAGAACATCTCGATCGTTCTGCCCGACGCCGGCTACCTGACCGCTGTTCGCGAGGCCTGCGACCGGCACGGCGTTCTGCTGGTGTTCGACGAGGTGAAGACCGGCCTCACCGCCGGCTACGCAGGTGCGTCGCAGCGGCTAGGCGTGACTCCCGACCTGGTGACCCTGGCCAAGAGCATCGGCGGCGGTCTGCCGCTGGCCGCGTTCGGTGGCCGCGAGGACATCATGTCCACCATCACCGACGGGCGCATGTGGCACTTCGGCACCTACAACGGCAACCCGTTGGTCATGGCCGCGGCCGCCGCGGTGGACGACATCTGCACCGAAGCCGTGCTTGACCACGCCGAGGACATCAACAACGGTGCGCTTGACGCGATCGAGGACATCATCAATCGCTACGAACTGCCGGCCCACACCGTCGGCTTCGGCGTCAAGGGCGCTGTGACCTGGGCGACCGGCCCGGTACGCAACTACCGCGACTACAAGCGCACTGACTTCGAGGCCGCTGAGCTCAGCTGGCTGTGGGGAGTCAACCGGCGCATCCTCACGCCGCCTGGGCTGGACGAGCAGTGGTTGGTTTCCGTGGCTCACACCCAGCAGGACATGGGCCTACTGGTCGACTCCTTCGACGAGTTGGCGCAGGCACTGCGCGCCTGACGGACTCCTTGACTCACGGCCCTGTGCGCCCCGATGGGGGTGTGCGGGGCCGTGGTCGTTGCGGTTCACCGATCACGAGGCGCGGGTTTGTGGTGGTGCGCGGGTGGGGGTCATGTGGGGGATGCCGTGGGTGTCCATGGTGATGGTGTACAGGCCCATGTGTAGGTCGTGGTGACATCTGGCGCAGAGCAGGGCGAGGTTTGACAGGTCGGTCAAACCGCCGTGTTTCCAGTGCACGATGTGGTGGGCTTGGCAGTATTGGGGGATGCGGCCGCAGTGGATGCAG
>JALOLM010000318.1 GCA_025455985.1 Candidatus Nanopelagicales bacterium
CTCAAGGCCTAGGCCGATAGCCACTTCACACCCAGTTCCAAGGCGCCATGCACGCAGACCAACAGGCTCGCCTCGCCCGCCTCGACCCCTGCGGTCCTCGGAAGGCCGCGCTGCTGGGCCCACCGGCCATTGCCGTCCATGACCAGCGCGACGTGCTGCGGCACTTGATCGGGGGTCAACGCCGGCGCGGTGGCGCCGCTGGGGTGGGGCGGGGGTTGACGCACACTCACGCGACCACATCCTGTTCGCTGGTCAGTTTTGCGGACAACTGTGACAGCCAGGCCTTGTCGGCGATGGGCAGGGATCGAAGATCGCGTTCAAGGTGCAGTTGCAGGTAGCCGGCGACCACCCCGGAGGCGGCTCGGCGCGACGTCGTGGACGCAGCATCCGGGACGGTCCAATCCCCGCTGAGCAGTGCCGCCAACAACGCCGACGTGCCCGGGCTGATGGACACCGACCCCGCCGGACGGCAGTGCACGCAGACGGCGCCGCCCGACGGTAGGTGGATCCACCCGTGCGGGCCATCGGCGCCGCACTGGGCACAGTCGGAGAAGCTGGGCGCCCACCCCCCAGTCGCCAGGGCCCGCAGCAGGAAGGCATCGATCACCAGGCGCGGGTCCCGACCGGCGTCAGCCAGCGCGGCCAGGCCGCTGACCAGCAGCCGGTAGTGCGGCCGGGCCGGTTCCATCTCCTCACTGACCAACCGTTCCGTCGCCTCTGCCAGCACGTGCCCGGCCGACCACCGTACATAGTCGCTGGCCAGCTTCGAGCCGTAGAGATTGACGGAGTCAACGGTGCTCACGGTCGCCAGATTGCGGCCCTGGTAGAGCATCACCTGCACCTGGTTCAGCGGCTGCAATCTCGACCCGAACCTCGACGTGGGTTTGCGCACACCCTTGGCGACGGCACGCACGAGCCCGTGCTCAGCGGTGAGCAGATTGAGGATTTTGTCGGCTTCGCCCAGTGGATATGACCGCAGCACGACGGCGACGTCCTCGATCCGCTGGGCCACGCTCCATTGTGCCCCGGCCGGGATGAAACGCCAGCAACCCGCGCCGGTTTTCCGGTCCGGTGACGATACGGTGGGCGCCATGGCTGACGCTAAGAGCGATGACGAGGTCCCTACCGTCAAGGTGAGGCTGGACCCGGGATGGGTCCGCAAGTCCGCGGTCGGGGTGCTGTTCCTGCTGGCGATCTATCTCGTCTTCATGTGGGCCTGGAAGGCCTTGGGGAGCTTCCTGTTCCTGCTGTTGCTGGCCTGGCTGCTCGGCATCGCCATCGACCCGATCGTGACTCGGCTGCACGAACGCTGGAAGTGGCCACGGGGTCTGGGAACGCTGTTCGTGTTCTTCATGCTGGCGGTCTTCACGGGCATCTTTTTCATCGCCTTCGGGCAGTTGTTCGCCTCACAGATCTCAGCACTCGTCCAGGCAGCACCGGACATCGTGCAGTCGGTCATCGACTGGCTCAACCAGCGGTTCAATCTGGGGCTGAACCCGCAGTCGATCATCGACCAGCTCAACTTGACGCCACAGACCGTCGGCAAGTACGCCGGACAGGCCGCTGGCGGCGTACTGGGTGTGCTGAGTTCTGCCATCGGCGTGGTGTTCCAGGGCTTCACCCTGTTGCTGTTCGCCTTCTACTTCGCCGCGGATGGTCCGCGCCTGCGTCGGCACATCGCCTCGCTGCTCCCCACCAGCCAGCAGTCGGTGTTCAACAACCTCTGGCAGATCAGCATGGAGAAGGCGGGCGGTTTCGTGATCTCCCGGCTCGGTCTGGCCGCGATCTCGGCGACCTTCTCGGCACTGTTCTTCATCCTCATCGGGGTGGACTACTGGCTGCCTCTGGCCCTGTGGATGGGGTTGATCAGTCAGTTCATCCCGACCGTGGGTACCTACCTCGCAATCGCGCTGCCGGCGCTGATCGCCATCCTGTCCGACGACCCGCTGGACGCGGTATGGGTGATCATCTTCGCCACGGTCTACCAGCAGATCGAGAACTACTTCTTCGCACCGAAGATCAGCGCCAAGACGATGGATATCCATCCGGCGGTCGCCTTCGGATCCGTGATCGCCGGTGCGGCCCTGTTCGGCCCGATCGGCGCGCTCATCGGTATTCCGGTGGCGGCGGCGGTGCTCGCGTTCCTGCAGGCGTACACCCGGCGCTACGAGCTGATCCCGGAACTCGACCAGGTCGAGGAGTAGCGGACCTCAGAAACCCAGTCGGCGCAACTGCGAGGGGTTGTTCTGCCAGTCCTTGGCCACCTTGACGTGCAGGTCCAGGTACACCCGGGTGCCCAACAACGCCTCGATCTTGCCCCGCGCCTCGGCACCGATGGCCTTGAGCTGTTGACCCCGACGACCGAGCACGATCGGCTTCTGACTATCGCGCTCGACGTACAAAGTCGCGTAAATGTCCATCAACGGGTCCGACGGGTCGCGGGTCTCGCGGATCCCCATCTCCTCGATGTCCACGGCCACGGAGTGAGGAAGCTCGTCGCGTAGACGCTCCAGCGCGGACTCGCGGATCAACTCCGCCACCACGACGGCCTCCGGCTGATCGGTGAGCTGGTCGCCGAACAAGGGCGGCCCGTCCGGCATCAACTCGGCCAGAACGCTGGCAAGCTCCTCGACGTTGTGACCATCCACGCCGGACACGGGGACGAAGTGTTCGACCTCCAGGCCGCGTTCCACGGCGAACTGCGCCGCTTCGGACAGCCGCGCCGCCAGTGTGTCCCGGCTCACGACGTCGCTCTTGGTCAGCGCGATGACAACTTTCTGGCGTTTCAGCCCGGCAATCCGCTCGGCAATGAACGTGTCCCCCGGGCCGGTCTTCTGATCCGCAGGCAGGCACAGGACCACGACGTCGACCTCAGCGATCGTGGCCAGCACCAGGTCGTTGAGCCGCCGGCCCAATAGAGTCCGCGGCCGGTGGATCCCCGGGGTGTCCACAAGGATGATCTGGTCCTCGCCGATGTTGCGTACACCGCGGATCGTGTGCCGGGTGGTCTGTGGCCGCGACGAGGTGATCGCCACAGGCTGACCGACCAGCGCATTGGTGAGCGTGGACTTGCCCACGTTGGGCCGACCCACGAGGATCGCGAACCCCGAGCGGCTCATGTGGTCAGCTCCGCGACAACGGCCCCGCGGGCGTCACAGTGCCACACGGGGATCCCACCGCCTGCCAGATCAGCCAACGCCGCCAGTTGCGGCGACTCTCCTGCCACCACCACGGCCGCCTCTGCGCCGCGGGCCCCAGCGGCCACGGCCTGCGCCACCGCCAGGTCCAGTGCGCTGATCTGCAGACTGGGCAGACTCACTGTGGCCGAGGCGTAACTGCGGCCAGTCTCGTCACGTACCGCCGCCCCTTGCGCTGCGCCGATGCGCCCCCGCGCGGCTCGGGCCAGTGCCAGCAACTTCTCGTCTTCTGGGGTCATCACGAGCCCTCCGTCAGGTCGGGCA
>JALOLM010000319.1 GCA_025455985.1 Candidatus Nanopelagicales bacterium
ATCCCGCCGATCCGCTTCGGTGGAATCTCACTGGACGTCGCGTTCTTGGTTCTGTTCATCGGGTTGCAGGTGCTCATCGCGGTCGTCGCCCGCTTCTGAGCGCCACCGCAGTCAGGAACGTCGCAGTGCAACTCTGACGTCGGGGTCATCCACCTCGATCGCCGCAGGCGCCTTGGCCTGGACGAGTTCGGTCGCCAGGACCTCTTTGCTGATCATCGTGCCGTGCTCGGTGAATGCCGAGACCACGAGATCGTCGTCGGACTCCCACAGCACGGTGATCCGGTCGGTCACCGCGAAGCCGGCATCCTTACGGGCCTGCTGCAGGGTGCGCACCAGGTCCCTGGCCGTACCGAGCACCAGCAACTCGTCGGTCAGGTGCAGATCCAGGGCCACGGATTCCCCACCGCCACTGGCCACTGTCCAGCCCTCGCGAGGAACCTCGGTGACGATTACGTCCTCGGCTGCAATCTCGATCTGGGCACCCTCAACCTCAAGGTGAGCCTCACCCTGGCGGACTGCCGCCACCAAATCGACGGGGTCCGCAGCGGTGACCGCCGCAGCGATGACCGGAGTGCGCTTGCCGAAGCGTTTGCCAAGGCTGCGGAAGTTGGGCTTAACGCTCACGTCCACCAGAGCCCCCGCGTCGGACAGCGACTCCAGGCTCAGCACATTGAGTTCCTCGGCGATCTGGGCTCGCGCCTGCTCGTCGAGGTCGGCCCAATGCTGCGCTGCGACCAGCGCCCGCGACAGCGGCTGGCGGGTCTTGACGCCGGATTCGGCACGCGCGGACCGGCCCAGTTCCACCAGGCGGCGCACCAAGGTCATGTTCTTCTCAAGGCCCGCGTCGATCGCGGCCTCGTCCACCACCGGCCATGAGCCCAGGTGCACACTGTCAATGCCCTCAGCCTCGGCGAACAGGTCCTGCCACAGCCGCTCGGTGACGAACGGGGTGAACGGCGCCATGATCAGGACAATGTCCCGAAGGCACTCGTGCAGGGTTTGCAGCGCGGTCGGGTCACCTTCCCAGAACCGCCGTCGCGACCTGCGGACGTACCAGTTGGATAAGTCGTCGATCAGGTCGGCGACGAGCCTGCCCGCGGTCTGGGAGTCGAAGACCTGCAGGGCCTCATCGACTTCGCGAACGGTGCTGTGGGTGCGCGAGCGCGCCCAGCGGTCCATGATGGTGGGCTCGCCGCCGGCCTCGCCGGGGGACCACTGTGACAGACCCCCGTACAACGACTGGAACGAGGCGGTGCTCCACAGTGTCGACAGGATCTTGCTGGCGACTTCCTGCAAAGCGTCAGCGCCCACCCGGCGGGCTTGCCAGGGCGACCCCGAGGCGAGCATGAACCAGCGCAGGGCGTCGGCACCGTGGGTGTCCATCAGCGGGATGGGTTCGAGCACGTTACCGAGGTGCTTGCTCATCTTGCGGCCCTCGGCATCGAGGATGTGCCCCAGACACAGCACGTTGCGGTAGGACGACTGCCCGGTGACCAGTGTGCCGACGGCCATGAGCGTGTAGAACCACCCGCGGGTCTGGTCGATCGCCTCGCAGATGAAGTCCGCCGGGTAGGACTGGTCGAACTCCTCGGCGTTCTCGTGCGGGAAGCCGAATTGGGCGAACGGCATCGCCCCGGAGTCGTACCAGCAGTCGATCACCTCCGGTACCCGGGTTGCCAACGCATCACACTCTGGGCAGTCGAACGTGATGTCGTCGACGAACGGTCGGTGCGGGTCGACCTCGCTGACGTCGTGCCCAGCCAGCCGGGAAAGCTCTTCGCGGGACCCGACCGCGGTCAGGTGATCGTTCTCGCAGCGCCAGATGGGCAGCGGCGTGCCCCAATAGCGCGACCGCGACAGGGCCCAGTCGATGTTGTTGCGCAGCCAGTCTCCGTAGCGGCCCCACTTGATGGTCTCGGGGTACCAATTGGTGTTCTCGTTCTGTGCGAGCAACTGGTCCTTGATCGCGGTCGTCCGGATGTACCAGGACGGCAACGCGTAGTAGATCAGCGGGGTGTGGCAGCGCCAGCAGTGCGGGTAGGCGTGCTCGTAGGGGACCCGCTTGAACAACAGGTCGCGGGCGGCGAGGTCCGCCACAAGGTCCTCATCGGCGTGTTTGAAGAACTGTCCACCCACCATCGGTACGTCGGCCGCGAAGTGCCCGTCGGCCTCCACCGGATTCACCACAGGCAGGTCATACGCTCGGCAGACCGCGAGGTCGTCGGCGCCGAACGCGGGGGCGAGGTGCACGATGCCCGAGCCGTCGGTGGTGGTCACGAAGTCACCCAGGATCGCGAAGTGGGCATCCGGGATCTCGATGAGGTCGAAGGGGCGCCGGTAGTGGACCCCCTCGAGGTCGCGA
The DNA here is from genome assembly GCA_025455985.1 of Candidatus Nanopelagicales bacterium. GTDB lineage: Bacteria > Actinomycetota > Actinomycetes > S36-B12 > UBA10799 > JADKAV01. Next base: position 2,363 of record JALOLM010000319.1, read on the forward strand.
CCGGGGAACCGCTCAAGGATCTCGGCCTGATCGCCCAGGGTGTTATCGACCAGCTCCTCGGCTACGACCAGCAGCCGATCCCCGGAGCGAGCCACGACGTACATGGCATCGGCGGAGACAGCAACGGCGGTGTTGGAAACCAACGTCCATGGCGTAGTCGTCCACACGAGCAGTTCCACGCCGGGATACCGCTGCGCCAACGGGCCGTCGAGCACCTCACAGGTGACGTAGACGGAGGGGTCCACGACGTTCTCGTAGCCCTGGGCCAGTTCGTGGTCGCTGAGTGTGGTGCCGCACCGGGGACAGTAGGGGGAGACGCGGTGGTCCTGCTCGAGCAGGCCGGCGTCAAAAATGGTCTTCAGCGACCACCACACGCTGTCGATGTAGTCGGCCGACATCGTCCAGTAGGCCTGGTCCATGTCCACCCAGTAGCCCATCCGCGAGGTCATCTCGGAGAAGGCGTCAACATGGCGCAGTACCGACTCGCGGCACTTCTCGTTGAACGCCGCGATCCCGTAGGCCTCGATGTCGGGCTTGCCGTTGAAACCCAACTCGCGCTCAACAGCGAGTTCCACGGGCAGACCGTGACAGTCCCAGCCCGCCTTGCGAGGGACGTGGTAACCCTTCATCGTGCGGTAGCGCGGGTACAGATCTTTGAAAACGCGGGCCTCGACGTGGTGCACACCGGGCGTACCGTTGGCCGTCGGCGGGCCCTCGTAGAAGGTCCACCGCGGACCGTCGGCCGTCTGCCGCAACGAGCGGTGGAACACGTCGTTGGCCGCCCAGAAGGCGATGATCTCGCGCTCCATCGCCGGCAGGTCGGTCTTCGGTGGCACCGAGCGGTACATTCGGCTCCTTCGTCGGGGGTCCCTTCGAGGGTATCCAGAGGACTCGGGCCAGTACCCAGTACGGTGGCCGCGATGACTCAGGCGGTTTTCGAGGCGATGGTTTGGGCCAAACCTGGCTCACGCCGTGCGATGGTCGGCGGGAGCCACGGTGACCCGGCCGCCCTGGTTGTGCGCGTGGCCGCGCCGCCGTCGGACGGGGCCGCCAACCGGGCGATCTGCGCGGCCCTGGCCGACGCGCTGGGCGTGCG